>CADCWJ010000693.1 GCA_902806365.1 uncultured Thermomicrobiales bacterium | reverse complement strand
GAGGCGGATGGACGAGGTCCCGCGACCTCGCTTACCCGTCGTCTTACCGAACGTTTCGAGCTGAGCGAACCTCATCAGATCATCGCTCGTGTCTACGCGCCGTCGATGACGAAAGGTGACCTTGCGGCGCTCTGCCGAATCGTGGCCGAGGAGGCGGAAGCCGGCGATGCGGTGGCCAGCGCGATCATGGCATCGACAGCGGACGACATGGCGGACCTTGCCCACGCGGTCGCGAGCCGGCTTGATTTTGCGGATGGGTTCGATCTCGCAGTGACCGGCGGGCTGTTCATCCAGCTGGCGTCATTCCGCTGTCGGGTGATCGGAACACTCGAACGGCGCTGGGCGATCGGAACACGAACGGTCGTTTACGATCCTGCCTTGACCGCGGCGCGCGCCCTTGCGGCATCAAGCGGCAACGCGCATGCCTGAGCCCCTCCCGCACGCTGCGACGGAAGCCTTCGCGGTGCGCGGCCGCCTCCTGCTGGGCAAGCTGCTTGAGCGAGGCACATTGATCGTGCGGGGCGGACTAATCGAATCCGTCACGCGTGGCCACGCGCGAGACGGCGATCTGCCGGATACGGTGATCGAGGCGGACATCGTGTCTCCAGGCATGATCGATCTCCAGGTCAATGGGGCGGCCGGGCACGAGGTGGCCAGTGGGGCGGCGAGTATCGACGCCATCTCCCGGTGGACGGTGCAGTCAGGTGTCACCGCCTGGCTCCCGACGGTCGTGACCGCCGATGCCGCCCAGTATCCCCGGGTCTTCGCATCGTGGGGGGAGATCGACCGGGAAGCCGGCGCGGTTCCGTTGGGGCTGCACCTCGAAGGGCCGTTTCTCTCCCCTGCGCGCAAGGGTGCCCATCAGCTTCGTTACATCGAGGCAGCCTCCGATGAGCTGTTCGCCCAATGGCTTGGCGAGACGTCGATCGCCCTGGTCACCCTCGCTCCTGAGCGTCGCGGTGCCATCGCGCGGATCAGGTGGCTGACCGAGCGCGGGGTCGTCGTTAGCCTGGGCCACACCGACGCCACCTGCGAGCAATTCCTGACCGGTGTCGATGCGGGCGCGACAAAGGCGACCCACCTTTTCAACGCGATGTCTCCGATCCATCATCGTCAGCCGGGCGCGATGGTGGCCGCGCTGATGGATGACCGAGTCACCTGCGGGCTCATTCCCGACGGCGTGCACGCCCATCCGGCGATGGTCCGGCTCGCCCACCGCACCAAAGGGCCCGACAGGATCGCGATCGTCTCCGACATGATGAGCGCGACCGGGCTCGGTGCGGGCGACTACGCGCTCGGCGG
>CADCWJ010000692.1 GCA_902806365.1 uncultured Thermomicrobiales bacterium | reverse complement strand
TCGGTCACGATCGGCGACTTCGCCGATGTGCCGGTCCCGGGCATATACCGCTTGATCTACGTCGTCTTCAACACGCTGTTCAACCTGCTGACCCAGGAAGAGCAGGTGCGCTGCTTCGAGAACGTCGCCGCCCACCTTACCGACGACGGCTCGTTCGTGATCGAGGCAGGCTCACCCGCCTTCCTCTACGGGTTGCGTAACGACCAACACGTCGATGCGGAGTCCATCGAAGTCGACGCGGTACGGCTGGATGTGCTTCGTCACGATCCGGCGAAGCAGATGCTCGACGAGAGCCACGTGTCTATCTCTCGCACGGGCGTACACCTGAATCCGGTCGCCCAGCGATACGCATGGCCGGCCGAGCTCGATCTCATGGCGCGGATCGCCGGGCTACGCCTGAAGGAGCGTTGGGACGGCTGGAACCGCGAACCGTTCACCGGCAAGCGCAACGTCGTATCGGTCTACGGACGCTGAGATGCCCGGTGTGTTGACGTTTCGGTCGACGCCAGCGGCGCCCCTGGGTTCCCCGAGATCGACGCCTTGCAAAGGCCTGGCCGAATGTGTTCGTGAAGGTCGGGGGGTTCCATACGAAACGATGGCGATTCTCCGGCGGTTCGAGTACGAGCACTCCAGCTCCCTTGCGGAACGTTTATCTGATGTGCACGGACAAAATGCACGACGACGAGATGAATATCAACGCAGCGCCCGTGCGAAGGTTGGTCGCTGCGCAGTTCCCACAGTGGACGAACCTTCCCGTCAAACCGGTCGAATTGGATGGCACAACACTACATTCCGGCTCGGTGAAGATATGAGCGTGCGGCTGCCGAGTGCCGAGCAGTACGCGCTGCAGGGCCACCCTCGAAGGCGAGATCGATGCCGACGCCGGGGGTGCATTATGGGAGGCGGCCCTCGCGGCGATATGGCACGGCTCACCTGTCTGGTTCCACGGGGACATCGCTTGGAGAAACCTCCTGGTCGAAGAGGACTGGTTGAGCGCCGTCATCGACTTCGGGCGTAGGAGATCCCCCATGCGATCTGGCGATCGCGTGGACCCTCCTCGGAGGGCAGAGCAGGGACGCGTTCCGCGAGGCTCTTCGGCTAGATGACGCAACCTGGGCCCGAGGTCGTGGTTGGACGCTGTGGAAGGGCCTGATCCCACTCGCCGAACACATCGACACCAGTCCCTCGGACGCAGGAGAGTCCCGACGCGTGATCGACGAAGTCCTCGCCGATCACAAGCACGCCCCATGACACGATTCACGATTCTGGATGTTCGGCGATCCTGAGTCGATCACGGCCCTTGGGGAGATGCTTTGTCGTTCTCGAGGGGCACCCTGTCCCTACTCGAAAGCCTTTTGACTAACGGCTCC
>CADCWJ010000691.1 GCA_902806365.1 uncultured Thermomicrobiales bacterium | reverse complement strand
CGAATTGGAAGGTGTCCGCCCGGCATGTCGACATGACCTTCGGGGTCTGGTGACGTTCAGATACGAGCCTGGCATGACGCTCGATCTGACGGATCGGACCGAGCGATCGTCGCCGTTGGACGAACCTTCGCACCTCGATGGATGACGTCGGGCGCTGGCGAGGAACCGCCAATGTCGTGCGAGTGGAACCAGAACTGCACGGGAACGCCATCCGTCACCCGAGGGCCGCCTCGATCCCCACGTTAGGAGCACCCTTTGACCACGTTCGGCTACACCATGATCTGCGAGCAGAGCCGCCCGGCCCAACTCGTTCGCGATCTTCAGGCAGCCGAGGCCGCCGGGTTCGATTTCCCGGTCATCAGCGATCACTTCAACCCCTGGTTAGAGGCTCAGGGCCACTCCGGGTAGGCCTGGTCCATCCTCGGAGCGGAGCGAACTCCTCCGGGCCCTACGCCGCTTGTAGCGGAATCAGCCATGGAGTGCGAACGGCATCCGTTGACGGCACGGTGGGCGGATGGGCACCGTGCCTTCGTCGTGCCTACCCGCCACCGTGGCCATCGGACGGGGACGACCGGGGCGGCATGGTAAGCTTGGCGGGCCAAATGGTCGTCAATGTATTCGTTCACTGCCCCCTGTTTCCCTCGCGCGGACCCGCCGCGCCGCTCAAAACGAAGGGCGCTGCCCGTGGTGCTGTCTCGCCTCTTCCGCCGCCGGGCGGAACCCGATGTCCAACTCGAACGTGGCCTGGAAAAGACGCGGCGCGGGGTCTTCCTGGAGATCACGCGGCTCTTCGATCGCTCCGTGATGGACGACGAACTGTACGAAGACCTCGAGATGCTCCTGATCCAGGCCGATATCGGCTGGGACGTTAGCCAGAAGCTGGTCGAGGACCTGCGTGGCCAGGTCCGGGAGCGACGGATCGTCAATCCGTCCGATGCTCGTGAACTCCTCCGCAACGACATGGTCGCCTTGCTCGAACTGGCGACGCGCAACCGCAAGGTCAAGATCCTGCAGCGGGGCGTCCCCTGGGTGATCCTCGTCGTGGGGGTGAACGGGGTCGGCAAGACCACCACGATCGCCAAGCTGACCGCCTACCACCAGCGCTTCGGCCGGAGCGTGATGCTGGCCGCCGGTGACACCTTCCGCGCTGCCGCGATCGACCAACTCCAGATTTGGGGTCAGCGCCTTGATGTCCCGGTCATCGCCCACCACCCCGGCGCCGACCCCGGCGCGGTGGTCTTCGACGCCATGCAGGCCGCCCATAACCGCGGGGCCGACGTTCTGATCGTCGATACTGCTGGCCGCCTGCACAACAAGACCAACCTGATGTT
>CADCWJ010000690.1 GCA_902806365.1 uncultured Thermomicrobiales bacterium | reverse complement strand
TCGGGCAAGTGCTGAGAGCTCGCCATGTTGCGTGACATTCTCAGCGGAGCACGGGGCATGTCGCCCGTCGTGCTCACGATCCTGATCGCGTGGGCGCTGCTCTCGGTGATGTTCCTCACCGGGACGCTGCTGGCCGCGCGATCGATCGATCGCTCGGTGGCCGTCATCAAGCCAAACGTGGATGAGATCGGCACGGAGGCCGGCTTCATCGACCAGGCTAGGACGATCCAGAACACGTCGACGAAGATCAACCGGGCGGCGGCGCCGCTTTCGGGATATCTCTCAACGACGCTCGAGGTAGCGAGCAAGGGGATCGACCCCAAGCTCAAGCGCATCCTCGGCAAGGTTGGCCAGATCAACTCTGTCGCCGGCGACATCAACGGGACGGCGCTGCAGATCGGCGGCACCGTCGATCAGATCATGAGCAACGCCAGCGGGATCAACACCAGCGCTGGATCGATCGACCGCAGCGTCCGGTCGATTCTGCGGACGGCCCAGACGATCAACAGCGACGCTCGAAGCATCCTCTCGGCCGGTACCACGATCCTCAGTGAGGTCAACAGCATCGACCGGGGCGTCGAGGACATCATCGCCAATCATGCCACCCCGATCGATGACGTGGCGGACGAGATCCAGAAGGACTTCGTCGGCATCGATGCACGGGTCGGTCAGGATGGTCGCGGCGGCAACTTCGCCTCGACCGTCAATGGTCACGCCAACAGCATCGATTGCTCGGGCGCCGTGACCCTCGGGGGTCTGGACACGCTGTTGCAGTCGCTGCGGACGGCGCTTGGCGGGACTCGCTTCGGCGGATCGGCGTGCAGGCAATGATCGGCGCCACGTACACCGATTGGTACATCGGCATGGGCCTGGCGTTCATCGTCATCGTGATCGTCGTGATCATCGTGTCCGTCATCCTCACGATGGCGGCACGGATCGCCGATCAGGCGGCGCAGGCTGACGCCGGCGTCGACACCGTCAGGGCTCAATCCGTGAGCCTCACCGACGGCGTCGACAGGGTCAACGACTCGGCGGTCCGGATCCTCCACATGGCCCGGGCCCTGCGAAAGGTGGCGGTGGGCAAGTGATCGACGTCATCGCAGCAAACGACACGCATGCGATCTGGCAGGTCGTGCTCGGCATGGCCGCCGTCGTGCTCGCGGTCGTGATCATCCTCATGATGCTCCTGTTGAGCCTCGTGAAGGACATCCAGGCGAGCGTCGCGAGCCTGCTGGAGACAGCGGGCATCGTGGCCTCGCAGACGGCGAACATCCCGAAGCTCGCCGCCACGCCACCCGTCCTGAACCTGATCATCGAAGAGGCGATCATCCAGGACGGCTACATGAACGCGCTGACCGACGGCTACACCGCGGCGGGGGAGACCGTATGAGTACCGAAGTCATGATCGTCCTGAGCATGCTCGCTGCGGTGCTCCTGGTCGTGATCCTCGCCACCGCTCTGACGATGGTGGGCAAGCGACTGTAGATCATCTCCGAGGGCCTGGGCACGCTGGGCGGCGCCCTGGCCACGGTGGAGTCACAGCACCTGCGCCCGCTGGGCAAGCTCGTGGCGGACGTCAACGGACCGCTGAAGATCATCGTCGACACGCTGCCGGTGATCGCGGGCAAGGCCCGCCTCGTCGTGCGCAAGGCACAGGGGGGCTGAGCGATGGCTGATGTCGCACTCTGGCTCACGGTCATCGTCCTGGTCCTGTCGGCCGTTCTTCTGGTCTCGTGCCTGAAGCGGGTGCTGGTCGCTGCGACCAGCATCCCGCCGAAGATCGATGCGATCGCCGGCGTTGCGGCGGCAGCATCCAAGGACCTGGATGCGGTGGCGGTCCTGCTCACCACGCAGGGCTACATCAAGTCGATCCGCGCGTCCGTGCTCGACTACGGCGGCTCGCTCGACGCGGCCCTACCGGACTACTAGGGGGCTTTCAGTGGAAATTCAAGTTGCACTCATCCTGCTGCTGGCCACCGTGATCATCGCGGCGGCCGCGATCTTCCTCCTCGCGACGATCATGCAGCTGTTCAAGATCAACTCCGGGCTGAGCGTCGTGCTCCCGCTCGTGGGCCAGATCGTCCAGAAGACGGCGCCGGTCAACCCGGTCGTCGACGACATCAACGCAAACCTCGTCGTGACGCGCGACGCGCTCGAGAACCTCATGCTGAAGAAGGCCGGCCCGGACTCAGCAGGCCTCGTCGAGTCGCTGTTCCCCGGCGAGGGCGCGAAGTTCCTGCGTCGCGTCGGGCGGTCGGGCAAGGTCGTCAACGTCGGCACGGTGTACACGCGTGGCGTGGGCATCCTTGCCGGCCTGGGCCGCGGCGCGCCGATCGGCGTCGCGCATGCCAAGGGCGCCGCTGTCCGCGACCCGCAGTACTCCACGACGGAGGTGGCGAAGCTCTACCCGGCCCCGCCCGACCGTCGTAACCCGAACCTCAACATCCCCAAGGCACCGGTCATCGGCAAGGACCCCGTGCACAGCCCGTACGAGGTCGCGCAGACGCCCGGCACGCGTACGCG
>CADCWJ010000689.1 GCA_902806365.1 uncultured Thermomicrobiales bacterium | reverse complement strand
TGGCTGCAGCAGCGCGGCGTCGAGCCGGAAGTGGGTTCCCGACCAGGTGACCGGCTCGGTGGCGCGCGTCAGCGCCTTGACGACCTGGATGCCCTCCTCGAACAGCGCGAACCGCTCGTCCAGCGGGGGCAAACGGAACCCGAAGGCAGCATGCTCCCGCTCCTGCCAGCCCGCCCCTAACCCGATCCGGAGGCGGCCGCTGGCCAGCGCGTCGATGCCGCTCGCCTGCCAGGCCAGGATGACGGGGTTGCGAAAGGTCATCGGCGAGACGAGTGGTCCAAACGAGATTCGCTGGGTGTTCGAGGCCAGCCAGGCGAACGAGATCCAGGCGTCGAGTGCGTCCTTGAACTCCTCGCCGGGATTCGTGAAATGATCCGAGCGGTAGAGTCCGGCGAACCCCAAATCCTCAGCCGCCCGCGCGAGGCGCTGCCAGCGGGGCCAGGAGAGACCATCCTGCCCCTCGATCATGATCGACACATCCATTGCCATTTGATGCACACCCTCGTTTCCGGGCGGACGGGACTCCGCTCGTGGTCGTTCGTGGTCACGCGTTGAGCCTGGCTGATCTTACGATGCCTGCCTCTGCCTGACGACCCGACCCGGTGGCGCTCATGCAGGACCGGTGAACATCGTGTATCGTCCCTGTTAGCGGCATCGTAAGCGGCATTGGCACGGCCGGATTACACTGCGGCGACCCGGTCCGGTGGGCAGACAGCCTGTGGACCGAAAGCCGGGAAGCCCGTGTCTGGCCGCACAGTGTCGACGGCCCGACCTTCACGCACGAATAGAGGAAGCCCGATGGACTGGTTGTCGATTCTCTGCGGGCTGTTCCTGATCGGCTCGGGAATGCTACGGATCTTCCTGACCCAATCGGGCAAGCTCCCGGTCCGCACCGGGATCTCGCAGTACTTTCCGTACGCCTTCGTCGTGCTCGGCGCCCTGATGCTGATTCTGGGATTCGCCGGATAGGCGATCCAGTCGCGATGATCCGCGCCCGCGTGTATCGCCTGTGGAGCCATAGATGAGCCAGCACCCGGATGGACTGCGCATCGTCCGCGACAGCATGGGCGAGATGCGCGTGCCGAAGAACGCGCTCTACGGTGCATCGACCGCCCGCGCGATCGAGAATTTCCCGATCAGCGGCATCCGCTTCCCGCGATCCTTCCTGCGCGCCCTCGGGCTCGTCAAGGCCTGCGCCGCCAGCGCCAACCGAGATCTCGGTATGCTCGATCGCGCGCTTGCTGGCGGCATCGAATCGGCCGCGCTCGAAGTGGCCGAGGGCACGTGGGACGCCGAGTTTCCGCTCGACATCTTCCAGACCGGATCCGGTACCTCCACCAACACGAACGCCAACGAGGTCATCGCCAGCCGCGCCGCGCGGCTCGCCCCGGACGGCCCGGCACCGCATCCCAATGACCACGTCAACATGTGCCAGAGCAGCAACGATGTGATCCCGGCCACGATCCATGTCGCCGCCGCGCTCCTTGTCGCGGAGCACCTGCTCCCCGCCCTCGAGCATCTCGAAGGGATGCTCGAGGGCCGTGCGGCCGACACCGCCGGAGTCGTCAAAACCGGACGCACGCACCTGATGGACGCGACACCGGTCCGGCTCGGGCAGGAGATCGGCGGCTGGGCGGCGCAGATCCGGAATGCCCGTATTCGGATCGAGAGCACGCTGCCCCGCCTTCACAAGCTGGCGCTCGGGGGCACCGCGGTCGGCACCGGGCTCAACGCCGATCCCGCGTTCGGCGCGACGGTCGCGGCCGAGCTGGCCCGGAGGACGGGACTTCCGTTTACGGAGGCGGACAACCACTTCGAGGCGCAGGCGAGCCAGGATACCGCCGCCGAGCTGAGCGGCCAGCTCAAGGTGCTGGCCGTTGCCCTGATCAAGATCGCCAACGATCTGCGCCACATGAACAGCGGGCCGATCGCCGGTCTCGGCGAGATCACGCTGCCCGCCCTGCAGCCGGGATCGTCGATCATGCCGGGCAAGATCAATCCCGTGATCTCCGAGGCGACGATGATGGTCTGCGCCCAGGTGATCGGGAACGATACGGCAATCACGATCGGCGCGCAGCACGGCAATTTCGAGCTCAACGTGATGCTGCCGGTGATCGCGCACAATCTGCTGCAGTCGATCGAGCTGCTGGCGAGCGTGTCGCGCGTGCTCGCCGACAAGGCGGTCGCCGGGTTCGTCGTCAACACCGGGCATATTGCTGGTTTGGTCGACCGGAACCCGATCATGGTCACCGCGCTCAACCCGGTCATCGGCTACGACGCGGCCGCCACAATCGCGAAGCGTGCCTACGCCGAAGGCCGCACGGTGAAGGATGTCGCGCTCGAGGAGACCAACCTGACCGCCGAACAGCTCGACCGTATCCTCGACCCGGCCGCGCTCGCCCAACCCGGGATCAGTGACGGCGCTGGCTCGTAGAAACACCGTGGCAAGCGACATCTGTGGCCGCCACAAGGGCGGCCACTACACGGATCGGGAAGTGGTTACATGCGGTCCATGGCGAGGCCGCGTACCAATGCCACTACCTGGATACGGCAGCGGGCGCATCACCCACGGGGTCCGTCGCGGTCGGGGAAGCATTGGCGGCAAGCGTTGCCACCGTGCCATCAGTTGGGGAGAGGGCGAGCTGGGTCGCCTCGCCCTCCGGCACCACCAGCGGCAGCCAGACCGTGAATGTCGTGCCCACGCCCGCCGCCGTCTCGACGTCGATCCAGCCCCCATGCCCCCGCACGATCGCGAGCGCGATCGAGAGGCCCAGGCCGGTTCCTCCGGCGGAGCGGGTCCGCGAGTTCTCCGCCCGGTAAAAGCGCTCGAAGAGATGCGGGAGATGTTCGGTCGCGATGCCCGGACCGGTGTCCTCGACGTCGATTCTGGCGCAGGCCATGCCCTCGCGCGCGTCGGTCGCCTGCGTCACCCGCAGTACGATCCGTCCATCCGGCGGGGTGTAGCGAACGGCGTTGTCGAGCAGGATGATCATCACCTGCACGAGGCGGTCGCCATCGCCATTGATCGTGACCGGCTCGTTCGCCTCCAGCGTCATGACCTGGGAGTGGGGCAGCGACGAGGCCGTCCGGAACGCCTCTTTGGCGAGCACGTCGAGCGAGACGACCCCCGGCTTGAGGATGTAGCCGATGCCGGACGTATCGGTGCGCGCCAACGTCAGGAGATCGTCGATCAGCCTGCCCATCCGGGCGCTCTCGCGCTGGACGTCGTCGAGCGCGTCGACCACGTCGGCGGGGTCTGCGGCACGGCCCGACTTGTGCTGCCGCAGGAGGACATCGACATTGCCGCGCACGGAGGTCAGCGGCGTTCGCAGCTCGTGCGAGGCGTCGCTCACGAACCGGCGCTGGGCGATGAACGCCGCTTCGATCCGGTCGAGCATCGCATTGAAGGTCAGGGACAGGCGGCTCAGCTCGTCGCCGGTGTGCGGCACATCGAGGCGTCGCGAGAGCGAGACCATCCCTTCGCTGTTGGCGATCCCATCGGCGCTCTGGGTGATCCGCTCGACCGGGGCAAGCGCTCGCCCCGCCAGGATCCAGCCGCCGAAAATTGCTAGCGCGATGCCGGCCACACTCGCGATTTGGAGCACATTGTCGATAAGGGAGACGATCCGGTCACTATTTCCTAGTGGCTCGCCGACCAGCACCGTGCCGACCACTT
>CADCWJ010000688.1 GCA_902806365.1 uncultured Thermomicrobiales bacterium | reverse complement strand
TCGGGGATCACGGTCACATCCGTTCCCGATCCATCCACTGGGGGGAACAGGAGCCGAGAAGGACGACGCCACCAACCGGGCACGGCGAGGACAGGATGGCGCGGTGGCCGTCCCGCCGCGAGTTCGGTGATGAGGCCAGCCAGTGCAGTGGGCCTCGGATGGGGAGCACGCAAGTCGAAGACTCCCGGTTCGTAGTAATCCATCTCGCCACTGACCAGTCGGTTCCACCCGAAGGAGCCGAGGAGCGACCACGGCGTGACGGCCCGGATATCCACGCCATCATCCCGCAGATCTTGGGCGATCTCCCACGCTTCGGCCAACCACCGCATCTGCTCTTCTCGGGTGCAGGAGAGGTGGACCTCGGTGGCGGCCACCGGCAAACCATAGCGGTCCCAAGTGGCCCGGAGCAGCCGGCGCCAGCCACCGGGCCCCTCGGCACAGACCCGAACTGCTTCGACATCGGCGTAGCCTTGTCGCCCGTTGCTCCCGTGGGTCGAGTCGGGGTATCGATCGAGCCGATCGTCGAGCATCCGCTCGCTGGTGAGGTAGTGGTTGATGCCGACGATGTCCGGCGGGCAGGGATCGTCCGCCAGTTCCGCCAACTCCCGCTCGAGGATGCCGTTGGCAATCAAGCGTGACCAGAAGGGATGTCCCGGGACGACTCGTCCAGTCAGGAGATCGAGCGACAGCCACCGCCGCTCGTTTTCATATGCCGCCTGGGCCGCCAGTGCCGGCGTGGAGAACGTTTCGCCCAGGTCTTCGGTCTGGACCAGGCGGGCAGCGGGAGTGACCATCCGGATCGCCCGCATCGTCTCGATCACTCCCTGGCACTGGGTCACGACCGCCCGGAAGAACGAGCCCTCGTCGCGGCGGTGGGGATACCAGTGACCGTAGAGAGCGCTGAACCGCGCCGTGGTCAGCGGTTCGTTGACGGGCGTGTAATCGGTCACCCACGGGTACCGCCGGGCGACCGCACCGGCGTAGGCAGCCAGGCGCCTTGGGAAATTCGGGTCGAGGAGGTCCGTCTCCCGCGGGCCACTCCCGTGATGGACCAAGCCGACTATCGGCCGCACGCCGAGCTGCCGCAATCGACCCAGGCGCTCATCTGGCCAGGACCAGTCGGCATCAAGCGGGTCGCCCGGCGCGGTCCGCTCCCAGAGGACGGGGTAGCGGATCGCGGCGATCCCGAGGGCCGCGAACCGATCGAGATCGTCTGGACGATCCCCGTGTCCGTTCAGCTCGGTTTGGTCGAGGAAGCGCTCCCCTACCCGATTGACGGTGCATTCCATGCCAGCCCATACCTCCATGGCGGGCCGGTAACCACTTGGATGTGACACGGTAGAGACCCCTGATGAGAATGTCGGACCCGGTGCGGCTCTGGCTCACCGCTTAACGCACAGATGGCGCCACGTCGTCGTGTGACGGTCCCACCCGCTTTTGGCCCGAAAGGGGCGAAGGGGTCTGGCATCACTCCTGCATAACGGGAATCACGCGAACTCGCGTCCCGACTAACCGTCACCGCGTCGCTTCACCCTGCTGCGATGTCGTGCCCTGATCGGGTCGACGCTTGGCTGCGTCATGGTCACGCCTTGAGGTGATCGAAGTGGATGATCTCCCCGAAGGATTTTTGGCGGGAGGACGCCGAGAGCGCGTAGGAAAGGGATCCGACCGATGGTTTCAGTCAGCGAGCGTAGGACGACCCGAGACCGGGCCGGCGTGCGCGGGTTAGAGGGGTCGGCACCATCGATGGTGGTCTTCACCCACCTGCGCTGGGAGGGGGTCTTCCAACGGCCCCAACACCTACTATCCCGATTTGCCCGTGCTTTACCGGTGACCGTCGTCGAGGAGCCGATCTTCCGCCGGGATGTCACCCCGGGTGGGGATATTCAACTCGCCACTGATGGCAAGGTGACGGTACTGACACCGATCCTCCCGCTCGCCGCGGACAATCGCTCTGGTTTCACCGAGGAGAACGTGTCCCAGATCGCGCTCCTGATCGAGCCGTACCTGGGACAACGGTCACCCCTAGAAACGATCGACCCACTGGGCACCGATGTCAGTGCCTGGGAGTCGGAACTTCGGGGCCCGATCGTCTGGTACTACACGCCGATGGCCCTGGGCGCCCTGCCCGCGTCCGTCGTTCCCTCGCTCGTGGTGTTCGACGCGATGGACGACCTCGCCAGCTTCCGAGGCGCCCCCGCCGCGCTCCGCGAGCGAGAGGCGGAAATGTACGCCCGGGCGGATGTGGTGTTCGCCGGGGGGCCCTCCCTCTACGAGGCGCGTCGCGGCCGGCATCCCTCGGTCCACTGCTTTCCATCCGGCGTCGATGTCGACCACTTCGCCCGGGCCGCCGGCACCATCGCACCTGACCAGGGCGTGGCGGCATTGCCCGGGACCGTGTTGGGGTTCTACGGCGTCCTCGACGAACGAATCGATTTCTCGCTGATCGAGGCGATCGCCGACGCGCGGGCCGAGTGGTCCCTGGCCCTGGTCGGACCGCTGGCCAAGATCGACGAATCCGACCTCCCTCGGCGACCTAACATCACCTACTTCGGCCGACGGAACTACGCGGACCTCCCAGCATTCCTGGCTGGTTTCGACGTGGCGCTCCTCCCGTTCGCCATCAATGAGGCAACCCGATCGATCTCGCCGACCAAGACGCTCGAATACCTGGCCGGCGAGAAGCCGATCGTCTCGACTCCGATCACCGATGTGGTCGACCTCTATGGCGACGTGGTCAGGATCGCCGGGGACGAGGCGGCCTTCATCGCCGCGATCGAGGCGGCGGTATCCGAATCGCCCGCCGAGCGCCGCCGCCGAGTGGAGGCCGGGAGCGCGCACCTCCGCACCCACACCTGGGATGCCATCGTCGATGGGATGGCTGACCTGATGTCAGGGGCGATGCGGACCGCCGAAAGCACCACGACCTGATTGGCCCGCCCGCTGGGCGTAAGAGATAGGAATGACCCATGTTCGACTACATGATCGTCGGTGCCGGGTTCGCCGGCAGCGTGCTGGCCGAGCGACTCGCCTCCCAAGACGGTGCCAAGGTCCTCATCGTCGAGAAGCGGTCCCACATCGCCGGCAATGCCTACGACTTCTATGACGACGCCGGGATCTTGATCCATCGGTATGGTCCACACATCTTCCACTGCAACGCCTCTGAGATCGTTGAATATCTATCCCGGTTCACCGAATGGCGGACCTACGAGCATCGGGTCCTCGCCAGCGTCGAAGGGCAACTCGTCCCCATCCCGATCAACCTCGACACCATCAATCAGCTCTACGGTCTGAACCTAACCTCGTTCGAGATGGAGGAGTTCCTAGCATCTGTCGCCGAGCCGATGGACCGGGTCGTGACCGCCGAAGATGCCGTGGTGAGCAAGGTCGGGCGTGACCTCTACAAGAAGTTCTTCCGTGGCTACACCCGCAAGCAGTGGGGAGTGGATCCGACCGAACTCGATGCCTCGGTCACGGCCCGGATCCCGACCCGGACCAACCGCGACGACCGGTACTTCACCGACACCTACCAGGTCATGCCCCGGCACGGCTACACCCGGATGTTCGAGAAGATGCTGGACCACCCCAATATCCACATCATGCTCAACACCGACCACCGGGAGGTCGCCCCATACATTCCCTACCGGGAACTGATCTACACGGGACCGATCGACACCTACTTCGGCGAACGGTTCGGCAAACTCCCGTACCGCTCTCTCGAGTTCGAGTTCGAGACGCTCGACACCCCGCAGTACCAGGCCGTCGGCACCGTGAATTTCCCGAATGATTACGCGTTCACGCGGGTGACCGAGTTCAAGCACCTCACCGGCCAGGACCACCCCCGGACCACCGTCGTTCGGGAGTTCCCCCGCGCGGAGGGGGATCCTTACTACCCGATCCCGAACCCGGAGAACGCCGCGCGGTACAAGCGCTACCAGGCACTCGCCGAAGAGACCCCTGATGTCCACTTCGCCGGTCGCCTCGCGACCTATAAGTACTACAACATGGATCAGGTCGTGGCGCAGGCCATGACCCTCCACAAGAGACTCCAGGGACGCCGCCGCATCGATGCCGCCCTCCCCGCCCGCGATGGGGTCATCCTCTCCGGAGGGATGATCTCCCGCACCGGGGTCGTCACGGGCGGTGGCCGCCGGGTCGCGACGAGTGACGGCTCCCAACCGTCCGTGGCCGGTTCAATCACGATGCCGAGCCGCTCTAGTGGTCAACTCGCCGCCGCTGACTCCTCGGGTGACGACTGACGATGGGTTGCAGGCTCGTCATCGGCTCCGGCTCACACGGGCCAGTCCCTCGGTCATCCGTCCCGGCCAGCATCAGACCAATCGCCCGGCACCAAAATTGAGCTGATCTTGGCATTCGCCTCGCTATTCAAGAAGGGGGAACTTCATGGCATCAGATGGACAAGATGAGCTGTCGGCTCCCGTCGCCTCTGCTCCGACCCGGCGGGTGAATCAAGGCCCGGTGATGCCGATCGGTGGTCATGAAGACAAGGACGGCAATGGGGTCAGCAACGTCTTAGAGCGCTTCATCGACCTCGCCGGGGGCAAGAAGGCGCGCATCGTCGTCGTCCCGACCGCCTCCGAGACACCCGAGGAGATGGGACAGCAATACATCGACGTGTTCACCGAACTCGGTGCGAAGTCGGTGGAAGTCCTCGACATCCGAGTGCGGCAGGACGCGAATGAGGAACCAAGCCTCCAACTGTTGCAGGGCGCCAGCGGGATCTTCATCACCGGTGGGGCCCAGTCCCGGCTTGTCGCGCTGATCGCCGGCACGCTGGCGATGGAATGCATCCGGATGCGGAACGCCGACGGGGTCGTCGTGGCGGGAACCAGCGCCGGCGCCTCCATCGTATCCAGCCACCTCATCTCCGGCGGCACCGGCGTCGGCGGGGACAGCGGCAGTACCGCTGCCCGCAAGGGCATGGTCGAATTGGTCGCCGGATTCGGGTTGCTGCAGGACATCATCGTCGACCAGCACTTCAGCGAACGCGGCCGCATGGGCCGACTTCTCTCGGTCTATGCTGCCAACCCTGGCCTCCTCAGCATCGGTCTCGATGAGGACACCGCCGTGGTGATCGATCGCGAAGGCATCCTGGAAGTGCTCGGCACCGGAGGGGTGACGATCGTGGACGGGCGGAACGCGACCTCTGATTACTATGACCGGGACATCGGCGAGGTATTGACGGTCGTCGACTCGCACCTCTTCGTCCTTGGGCCGGGCCGTCGCTTTGACTTGAATTCCCGTCGCCCGATCATGGACTGAGTGGGGCCCAGGAGCGGCGTCTGTCTCCCGAGAAGCGCATGAAGCGAAAGTTAGGTGGGACGATCCGGTCCCTCACATCTATGGGTCTGGAGTTCGCAGATGACGACGGTGATGGTCGAGATCACCCGTGGCACCCTAGTCGAGAGCAGCCACCGAGGGAGCGTCGCCGTGGTGGACTCCGACGGCACGATGGTGGCTTGGGCGGGAAACCCGGAGGAACGGCTGTACTTCCGATCGTCGGCCAAGGCCTTCCAGGGCATTCCCCTCGTGGCGAGCGGCGCCGCCGACGCATTTGGCTTCACGACTGAGGAACTGGCGCTCGCGACCGCCTCCCACAATGCGACCGGTCGCCACCAGGCGGTCGTCGCGTCGATGCTGACCAAGGCGGGACTCCGGGAGAGCGATCTCCAATGTGGTATCGCCCCTCCCCTCGATGAGGATGAGAAGGCGAGGGTCACGCTCGGCTTGATCCCACCGACCCTAATCCAGTGCGAGTGCTCTGGTAAGCATTCCGGCATGCTCGTCACCTGCCGCCACCAGGGCTGGCCGATCGAGGACTATCTCGAACCGGACCATCCCCTCCAGAGAGAGATCAAGGCCATCGTCGCCGCGGCTTGCGGTGTCCCCGCCGAGACCCTCGACGTCGCCACCGACGGGTGCAGCCTGCCGACCTTCGGTGCCCCGCTCCGCGCGTTCGCCACCGCGTACGCCGTGCTTGCCGACCCAGACGGTGCCCCGTGGGAACGCCCCACGGCCGAACGTTCGGCCCTTCGCCGTCTGCGGGAGGCCATCGTGACGCATCCCGAACTCGTGTCCGGCGAGGGGGAGATCGACACCACGATCATGCGTGTCACCGACGGTGCGGTCGTCGCCAAACTGGGCGCCGAGGGGCTCCTCTGCATGGCGGTGCCCGGGCGACGCTTGGGGATCGCGATCAGCGACAGCGGCGGCTCGACGCGGAGTCTGGGTCCCGCGGCCGTCGCGACGCTCGAGTCGTTAGGGCTCGTCGACGACGACACGATCGGGACCCTGCAGGAAGAGCTCTGTCCGCCCGTGACGAACTTCGCCGGGAAGACGGTGGGTGAGACGCGAAGCGTGTTGCGCCTGGAACGGGTTTGATCGTCACCTGACGGCCAACGGCCATGGCGCCGCACGGGTCCAGACTGCCGATCTACTGTCCGACGACCGACAAGGCAGGGACTATCCGTATCCGCTCCCAATCCGCCTCGACCGGTGTACGAGTGTCCACCCGATCATCCATGGTCGATGGGCCATTCACGCTATCGACCGGCGGGTCGCGATGGTCATTGCGACTGTTCCTCGCGGTGACGATGGGTGGTGACGGCGCACCGGAACGGGCCGAACACTCCTCATGACGTGGTATCGATCGTGCCTTAACGGCAACGCTGGTCAGGGGGCCAGTGCCAGGGACTTATGTGGGAGGGACAATGATGCAGAGAACGCTCGTGCTCGCGGTGGCCGCACTGCTGCTCAGCCTCGGCGGGCTCACCATGGTGGTGGCGCAGGACGCCACTCCGGACACCAACGTGCTGGGGACGCCGTGCGCCTCGCCGGTAGCCGGCACGCCGGTGTCCGGCGGGACGCCAGAGACCGGAACGCCGGTAAATGGCACGCCAGAGATTGGCACGCCAGAGATTGGCACGCCTCAGACCGGCACACCGGGCCTCGGGACGCCCACCGTCGAAACGATCCAGGGCATCGGGACGCCCGATACCGCTGGAACGCCGGAACCCGGATGCCTCCCCACCCCCGACGCCGGGACGCCGCTGCCGTAGTCGTCAGCTTCAGCACTCTAGGTGGGTCGCCGGGGGCTTCCCGGCGATCCACTTAGGACTAAGGGCTGGTCACTTTGACCGGAAGGACCGCACAAGACGCTGAAAAGGCCATGGCCAACGCTAATAGATTTGCCACGCCCGAACTCGAAGCAGGTTGTGCACAGTCGTCGCCGAGGGACACGTGGGTATCAGGATGCTCCAATGCAGAGTTCCGGTCATTGGACCATCACGGTACTCGGGCGCTAAGCCCCATTAGCGAGAACGGACTCTCCTCCCTGCTGGAGGAATGCTGGTCCACGGTGATGAGCTTCTCTTGGGGATCGTTGGGCGAGAAGCGAGCGGTTGTGCCTCTGAATCATTGTTGACCATCGCCAGCCCACGACGGACTGGCGGTGTCCCCTAGATGACAGGACCCCGCGCTGAACCGGGGCGCGGGAACGGTGCTCGGGGTAAATCCTGAAGGTGGCGTGATGAGCTGGGCACCTTGGGCACGG
Organism: uncultured Thermomicrobiales bacterium; assembly: GCA_902806365.1. GTDB lineage: Bacteria > Chloroflexota > Chloroflexia > Thermomicrobiales > UBA6265 > CADCWJ01. The sequence goes on along the minus strand of CADCWJ010000688.1, from coordinate 4,625 downwards.
ATTGACCGGTGAATCGGACGTACCGATGGGCGAAGCCAAGCGAAGGGACTTGATCCGTGCTCGAAATTCGTCAGACCAAAATCCTGCGCGGTCCGAACGTCTGGGCCCGTATGCCGGTGATCCACCTCGTCGTCGACCTCGCCGGACTCGAGGACCGACCGACCGATACGATCCCCGGTTTCACGGATCGACTCGTCGAACTCCTACCGTCGCTCGAAGAGCATTACTGCTCCTTGGGTCGCCGCGGGGGTTTCATCGAGCGCATGCGGACCGGCACACTGATGGGCCACGTGCTCGAGCACGTGGCCCTCGAGATGCAGCGCCTCGCCGGCGGGTCCGTCACCAGAGGGAAGACCCGCAAGACGGCTGAGCACGGCGTCTTCGACGTCATATATGCCTATCAACAAGAGGATGTGGGGATCGCCGCTGGCCAACTGGCCGCGCGCCTCCTGAATCACCTCGTGCATGGTGCGGAAGTCGGCTTCGATCTCACCCGGGAGATCGAAGACCGGATCATTCGCCTGGCCGAATCCCGCGCCTATGGACCTTCGACGCAGGAGATCGTCACCGCGGCAGAGGGCCGCGGCATCCCGGTCATGCGGCTCTACCCTGACCGGTCGATCGTCCAACTCGGGCATGGCCGCCACCAGCGACGGATCTGGGCTACCCGGACCTCCTCCACGTCTGGCACGGCGATGGACATCGCCGGCAACAAGGAACTCACCAATCAGTTACTCCGCGACCTCGGAATCCCATCTCCGCGTGGTGTCCGGGTCACCACTGAAGACGACGCCGTGCGAGAGGCGAACCGGATGGGCTACCCGGTCGTGCTGAAGCCCCTCGACGGGAATCACGGTCGTGGCGTCTGCGTCGATTTGGCGGACCCGCAGGCGGTCCGCTCCCATTACGCTCTGGCACGCTCCGCGAGCAAGGGCGGTGGGGTGCTCGTCGAGCAGATGCTCCGCGGCAAAGACTATCGCGTCCTGGTCATCAACTACGAGGTCGTGGCCGTGGCAGAGCGCATCCCGGCCCGTGTCGTAGGCGATGGCGTCAACACCGTCGGAGACCTGATCGATCTCACGAATGCGAACCCGCTGCGGGGCGTGGGGCACGAGAAGCCGCTCACCCGAATCTCGGTCGACAGCCAACTCCGGGAGATCCTCTCCGACCAGGGTCTGACGCTTGACGACGTGCCGGAGGCCGGCCGGTTCGTCCAACTCAAGCAGACCGGGAACCTGAGTACGGGCGGGATGGCGATCGATCGCACGGACGAGATCCATCCGGACAACGTCGAGATCGCCGTCGAGGCGGCGATGAGCGTCGGTCTCGACATCGCCGGGATCGACTTCATCACACCGGACATCAGCCGATCGGTCAATGACGTGGGCGGGGGCATCATCGAGATCAACGCCGCTCCCGGCTTCCGGATGCATACCCACCCCACCGAAGGCTTGCCCCGCCAAGTGGGTCGGTCCGTGGTGGACATGCTCTTTAAGCCGGAAGATTCGGCCCGGGTTCCCATCGTCGCCGTCACCGGGACGAACGGCAAGACCACCACATCGCGCATGATCGCCCACATCGTCCAGTCCGGGGGGCGATCCGTCGGTCTCACCGCCAGCGACGGCATCTACATCCACGGTACGCAGATCGCCGCCGGGGATATGGCTGGCCCGGACAGCGCCCAGATGGTCCTGAGGAACCCTCGCGTCGACGTGGCGGTGCTGGAGACGGCACGCGGGGGCATCCTGCGGCGGGGCCTCGGGTTCGACCGCTGCAACGTCGCCGTGGTGACCAATATCGCCAGCGATCACCTCGGCATGAAGGGAGTCGATTCCCTCGAAGATCTGGCTCGGGTGAAGGCGGTCGTCCCGGCCTCCGTGCTGAGGAACGGCACGAGCGTGCTCAACGCTGACAACCCCTGGACCGTCGATATGGCGCGCGGGGCTCGGGGCGAAATCATGTACTTCAGCATGGACGACTCGAGCACGGTCGTTCGCGAACACATACGCAAGCGTGGTCGGGCGGTGGTCCTGCGGCAGACCCCCCGAGGGGGGATGATCACGCTGCTCGATCCGATCCGCGAAACGAACATCCTGCTGGCCAAAGAGATCCCCGCCACGTTCGACGAGCGGGTCCAAGTGAACATCGCCAACGCGCTGGCCGCCACGGCCGCCGCGATCGGCCTCGACGTGCCACTGGCCTCCATCCGACTGTCACTCCGCACGTTCAGCACCGCATTCTGGCAGACGCCAGGCCGCTTCAACCTCTTGTCGATCGACGGCAAGCAAGTGGTGATCGACTACTGTCACAACGTCCATGCCCTCGAAGGGATCGCGGACTTCGTGCGACGCACTGCTGCCCCCCGTTCCATCGGGGTGATCGCGATCGCAGGTGACCGACGCGATGACGACATCCGCGAGTTCGGGGAACTGGCTGGCCGGACGTTCGACCACATCGTGATCCGGGAGCATGACGACCTTCGTGGCCGTGCCCCGGGGGAGGTCGCTCGCCTCCTCCAGGACGCGGCGGTCGAGGGCGGGCTACCGATCACGGGCACGACGATCGAACTCGACGAGATCAAAGCGATCGACATGGCCATCGACATGGCCAAGCCAGACGATCTCGTCGTGGCCATGGTCTATCGCATCCCGCAAGCGTGGGAAGCCCTCTCCAACCGTGCCCAACCCGTCGTTACGGTTTAACGGGCGGTTGGACCGTACTCCGCGAGGAATGACGCCGCGAGTCTCGCGCGGCGCCGATTCGAACGCGTGGCTGGACCGAGAATGGTTTGGCTAGGTAGCGACCTACCGATGCCTCCCGAACAAATGCGATCCGTTCCGCTGGCGTCCCCACAGCGACAGGCTCATGACCACGAAGCCGGCCGACCGGCCCGCGAGACCTCCCGTCCTCGATGGTCGATCTTGACCGATCGGCGCGCCCCAAGGAACGACGCAGGCGGCGTGATCCTGGGACATGAGGGAGGGCCAGACGTCGTCGGGGGCGGTGTTCTCGGCTTCTCGTAGAACGCGCTACAATCTCCGGTACGACCGCTCAAGAGCAGATCGCAACGGTGCGATTCTGAGTGCTTCGGCTCGCCGATGAGGATGGGTGTGATGTTGGAGCTGGTTGACCTGGTCCTCGCACGGTCCGCGCTAAGGTTTCGCCGTATGACCTTTCGCCCGTCGGTGCGATGGGCGCTCGCCGTGATGGCGATCAGTATGGTTCTCTCGGTAACCGGAGCCGCAGCGGGTGTGGGCTGGTGCCGGACGGATCCGGTCTTCATGATCGACGGGGATGTCGCCGACATCTTCGTCAGCGCCCCGATCGACGCTCCACTAAAGGTGACGGGACCGACCGAGATCGTCGTCTCGACCCCTCCCGGGGTGGACGCTGCGTTGATCGCCAGCACGCTCGGCTTCGGCCAGGGTGAGGTCGTCACGTTTGAGCAGTCCCAGTCGCTCAAGGTCAGAGCCGAAGGTATCGACCTACGGATCCGGGTCCTCGTTCCGGCGACAGGCGAGGAGTTGCCGGTATTGGTCGAATTCGCCCCACGCGTCCTCGGTGTGCTGACTCCGGTGACGGCGCAGGGGACAACCAACGATTGGATCTCCTTCAGAGTGGTGCTGTAGCGACGTCATGCCGATCGGCATGACGTCTGAAGACCGGCAGCAGACGGCGCGACCAAACCTACGCGGACGGTCCATTGCTGCCTTCGCCCGATCGCTGGGTAGGTGGTCCGACTTTCTGCCACCGTCGGTCAGGAATTCGGCATGACCCAACTCCCACGGTCGGCCAGTATCTATGTCGCGGGAATGGTCCTCGTTGCCGGCTGTCTTGCGATCGTCCTCGTTAGTCGCGCCGCCCCGATTGCTCCGTGGGATCTGGTCCTGGCCGCAGTCTTCGGCGTATTGATGACGGCCGCATGGCTTGCGCCTTTTCCCCTCTCGTTCAAGCGCAAACTTTTTCTCGATACGAGCGTGGTCCTTGCCGCGATCCTCCTGCTCCAGCCTGGGGTGGTAATGATCGCCGTCGGCGCCGGCACCGTCATAGCGCAGGCGATCCGCCGGCAGGATCCGGCCCAGGTCGCGTTCAACGCTGCCCAGACCATGCTGCAGGCCGCTGCCGGGGGGTTGATCATAACCGGCGCCGACGGACGGATCGGGGCCAGCTCACCCGGCGATCCTCATGTGCTGGCGCTCGTCCTGGTTGCCAGCTCCGCCATCTTCCTCATCACCAACGTGTCCGTGGCGACCGCTGTCGCCTTGGAGACGGGCATGCCGCCCGTCAGGGTTTGGCTCAACACCGTTCGGCACGCGACACGGGAAGAGGGCGCGATCTACCTGGCCCAGGTTGGCCTCGGGATCATCGCAGCGATCCTGATCGACGTCGCGCCGTGGACCATGCCCCTGCTGGTGGCGCTCGCGCTCATCATCGCCCGCCTACTCAGGCGAAACATCGGCCTCCGGTGGCGTGCGGAGGTTGACCTCCAGATCAGTGACGCTAACCTGGCCGAGGCGCAGCGCCTCGCGAGACTTGGCAGTTGGGGGTGGGAGCTGACAACCGGTGCCCACCGCTGGTCGGACGAGGCGTTCCGGATCTTCGGCCTAGCTCCCGGCGCGGTCACC
>CADCWJ010000687.1 GCA_902806365.1 uncultured Thermomicrobiales bacterium | reverse complement strand
GCCGTCGATCAGGATCTCGCCCTCGGTCGGGTCGTAGAGCCGCCCCAGCAGCTTGACCACGGTCGACTTCCCGGCGCCGTTGCGGCCGACGAGGGCGACCGTCTCGCCCGGCTCGATCGTGAACGAGAGGTTGCGCAGGGCAAACTCCTCGCGCCCCGGATACTGGTAGCTGACGTTGCGGAACTCGATCCCGGTGCGGAAGGGGACGCGGACCGGCGCGGGGTCGGCGGGCCGGGTGATCCGCGGCTTCTTGTCGAGCAGGTCGTAGTAGGTCGAGAGATAGAGCCCGTTCTCGTAGATGCCCTGGACCCCGCCCAGGATGCCCTGGAATGCTCCCTGGACCTGGGCCGCCGCCTGCGTGAAGACGGTCAGCGCGCCGAGCGTGACCTGGCCGCGGATCGCCAGGATCGCGACGTAGAGAAAGGTGCCCGACGAGGCGATCGTGGTGATCGAGCCCCACCCGAACGAGGCCAGGTAGCGCCTGACCAGCAGCTTCCGGGTTGCCTCGTAGTAGGTCGTGGAGACATTCCGGTAGCGGTCGATGAAGTACTCGCCGATCGTGAACAGCTTGACTTCCTTGGCGTACTGGTCGGTCGTCATCAGCGTCGTCAGGTAGGTCATCGCCCGGCGCAGCGGCGACTGCCGGCGCATGACCTGGAAGCCCCACCAGCCGTAGCGCGACTGGGAGATGAAAGCCGGGATCGGGGAGACGAGGGCCGCCGCCGCGATCCACCAGGAGAGCGTGCTGAGCAGCACGACCATGGTGCTGAAGGTGATGATCGACTGGCCGAGGCCAAAGACCTGGGAAACCATCTGGACCGGGCGCCGCGACGATTCGCTTTGCGCCTGCTGAAGCTGGTCGTAGTAGGTCGCATCCTCGAAGTCGGCCAGGTCGAGCCCGTTGGCGTGGTTCATGATCTCGAGCTGGACGTGGATCGAGAGGCGCTCCTGCAGGAGCTGCTGACAGATGTTGCCGAGCGCCTGGAAGAGCGCGGAGCCGACGAGGATCGCCAACTGGATCCCGGCGAGGACGACGACGCCGCGGATCGCCGCGTCACCGCCACCGGCGTTGAACCCCGCGACGACCTCATCGATCAGTTGCCCCGCGAGCCAGACCTGGATCGCCGGGATGATGCTCTGGAAGAGGCTCGTCGCGCCCAGCCCCAGCGTCAGCCGGTGGCTCGTCGCCCAGACCAGGGCAAGCACGCGGCGGACCCCGCGCCAGGTCTCGCGGGCGCCCTTGCCGACCGCACCGAGGCTGAGCAGCAGGCGTCTCGGAAGTGGCGGCGGGGGCGGTTTCGGACTGGCGTCAGGGAGCGCCGGTGTGCCGGTTTGGGAGCCGGAGCGGGAACGTGGGGGAGGCCCGTAGTGGCCGTTCCGTGATGGGGGCGGATGATCCATGCGAGCGGCGAGTGTCCTTTCCGGGACGGGGACCGGGGCGAAACGGGATGGTGAGCGATCGGTGCAATCGACCGCTCGTTCGGGGCTCTCGCTTCATTGTATGGGGACGCACCCCACGGGAGTACTGCTCCTTCGGCGAGTCGCGCCAGCCATTCACGGAACGGGCACCGGGAGGTTGCGCGCCCAAGGCCACCTTCACCTTCCGTGTCCTGACCCACTCATCGGGTGGCGTGACACCTGTACAACGACATCATGGCGGTGGTCCCAGAGGGAAGGTGGGGGTCGAAACGTGGCAGGCAGCCGGTACGGCCAACGACCGGGACGCTACGTTGGCGCGCGGCTTATCGTGCCGGCGCAATCACGGGTGCCGTCTCCAGACGCCGTCCCGGTCACGGTACGGCTATGATCAATCTTCGTCGTCTCGCCACGGGTTGACGACGCGGGCTCCACTGGCCTCGAAGTGTCTGGTGTTCCGGGTCATGATCCGGAAGCCGTGACGGAT
>CADCWJ010000686.1 GCA_902806365.1 uncultured Thermomicrobiales bacterium | reverse complement strand
TCGTCGCGGCATGCCGCGTGCGCAAAGCGTCCGCGGCGTGGCGATGCGCCGTGGGTTGTCCAGAACGAGACGGCACCTGTCTGTTCGGACAGGTGTCTGACCGTCTGTGATGTGACGCGTGAAAGGATCCTGGAATGGTGCTTCGACCGGAGGCGACGTCGCCGCGAACGGGCGGGATGAGGTGGTCCGGGCCGCTCCTGACCCTCGTGATGCTGTTCTCTCTAGCGGGGGTCGGGCTGCAGCGGCCGATTGCCGCCGCCCAATCTGATGCCGCCCAACCGGCCGGCCAAGAGGTCAATGTCGAGCTGATGCTCGACTCCTCGGGCTCGATGGCGCAGGAGATCCAGACCGGAGTGACGCGGATCGACGCGGCCAAGTCCGTGCTCACCGAGGTCGTCACCGCGGTGCCGGAAGATCGTCCCAATCTCAACGTCGGTTTCCGGGTCTTCGGCCATCGCGGAAACAACACCCCCGAGGGGCGCGAGGAAAGCTGCCAGTCCTCGGACTTGACGATCCCCATCGAGGGGGTCAACAAGGAAGAACTGCAGGGTCAGGTCGACAGCTACCAGCCGGTAGGCTGGACGCCGATCGCCCTCTCCCTCCAGCGGGCAGCCGACGATTTCGAGCCGTTTCCGGCTGACGACGCGCGGACCAACGCCGTCGTCCTGGTCACCGACGGCCTGGAGACCTGCTCCGCCGATACCGATGACCAGGCGGCCAATAATGCTGCCGTCTGCGAAGCTGCCCAGGCTCTCTCGGACAGCCCCGGCAGTCCTACCGTCTACGTCGTCGGGTTTGGCCTGACGGCCGACGAACTGACCGTCCTCCAGTGCATCGCCGATAACACTGGTGGCCAATTGCTCGGGGCTAACAGCGCCGAGGAACTCCGGACCGTCCTCTTCACCTTCCTGGAAGAGCTCCAGGTGGTCGCCTCGACCGGCGTGTTCGAGGTCGAAGCGATCAACGGCCTGTTCCCGTCCGGCTCCCTCACCTGCGGTGGCGGACAAGCGACCGATTCCAACCCGCAGGGCGGTGACCCGGTGGTGTTCAACATCACCGTCGAGAGTGGCCCGATCGTGGCCGATGTCCCGGTCGGAATCTGCATCTTCGCCTTCGCCTATCCTGGCGGCGGACAGGTCAGCTTGAATGTCAACATCGAGGCTGATCGGACGACCCGCGTCCGGGGCAGCCTGCTCAAGTTCCCCCAGGGCGCTGGGGAGATCTACCAGGTCACCGACCTCGGTGGCTTGATCGTCTGGCAAGATCAGTTCGAGTTCGGTGATTACGTCTGGGTGCTGCCGGGCGTCTACACCATGGACCTGCTGGAATTGGTCGGTGACCCGATCCTGTTCTACGCCCAGGTGCAGTGCCTCCCCGGCACCGTCACCAGCCTCGAGGTCTACACCGCGCCGTAAGCAGCGCGAGTCGTCTCGGATGACGACTTGCACGAGCCCGGGACCGTCGGCTTCGGTCGACGGTTCCGGGCTCTATTACGTCTCCGTCACTGGGACGGTGAACGGTATGAACGCCATACTGCCGACGCGGAGGGCGATGCCGGCAAGGGATGCACGGGCACGCCAGATCCTGGACAACGATTCGCCCCAAGCCAGGGCGGGAAGGACGACGGGTGACCGACGCCTCACGTGACACATTACGGATCGGCATCATCGGCTGTGGCGCGGGTGTGTTCCACCTCCGCGGGTATGAATCCGAACCGCGGGCCAAAGTCGTGGCCCTCGCCGGGCTCGATACCGAGCGCTGCCAGCGGCTCGCCAAGCAGTATGAGATCCCTGCGATCTACGGCGACTACCGCGAACTGCTCGAGGTCGCGGACATCGACGCCGTCAGCATCGCGGTCCCAAATCACCTCCACATGCCGGTCGCAATCGCCGCCCTGGAGGCGGGCAAGCATGTGCTGATCGAGAAGCCCCTGGCCCGCTCCGCCGAGGAGGGCGAGCAGATGATCGCCGCGGCCCAGAAGTCCTAGCGGATCCTGGCGATCGCTTTCAACCGCCGTTACCGGGACGATGTGATGCTGGTCCACTACCACGTCGCCGCCGGCGGCTTCGGCCGGGTCTACTTCGCCGAGACGTTCTGGATGCGCCGGGCCGGCATCCCCGGCTGGGGCTCCTGGTTCACCAACAAGGAACTCGCCGGCGGTGGCCCGCTGATCGACCTCGGCGTCCACGTCTTGGACATGACGCTCTATGCCATGGGCAATCCGACCGTGACCTCAGTCTCCGCGTCGACCTACGCCGAGATCGGTACCCAGGGCAAGGGGAACTTCCGCAAGTCCAACAACATCGAGCGCGGTGTCGGGACCGGAACCTACGAGGTTGAGGACTTGGCGACAGCCTACCTGCGGACCGATGACGGCGCGACGATCATCATGAAGACCTCTTGGGCCGCCTACACCGGGGCCGAGGATGACTTCGGCTTCTCGCTGATGGGCTCGAAGGGCGGCTGCGAGATGATTTCCCGCAACTATGCGCTCACCGGTACCTTGAAGGTGTTCGGTGACTTCGAGGGGGTCGCCAGCGACCATGCGCCGCGCCTGATCGAACGTGACGGCCATGCCGAAGTGATCAACCGGTTCGTGACCAAGATCATCGATGGCACCCCCGGCGTCCCGACCGGTGAGGAAGGCCTGGACCGCGCACGACTGATCGACGCCATCTACCGCTCTGCGACCGAGGGCCGCGAGGTCATGATCGGGGCCTGACGGGCTGACCGCCGGGCACCAGCCCAAGAGCAAGGAGGACCGACCATGGCCGACACCATTCGCGTCACCGTCTGGAACGAGTATCGCCATGAGCGCGAGAGTGAGCAGATTGGGGCCGTCTACCCGGACGGCATCCATGGCGCGATCGCCGCGGGACTTGGCCAGGATGCCAGATTCACCGTCAGGACCGCGACGCTCGACGAGCCGGAACATGGCCTGACGGAGGCTGTCCTGGCGGAGACC
>CADCWJ010000685.1 GCA_902806365.1 uncultured Thermomicrobiales bacterium | reverse complement strand
CCTTTGGCTGGACCGCAACACTCACCGCCGACGCTCCGCGCGAGTTCCTTGGGGTCGTAGACGCGGGTGACCTGAAACTCGATGTCGCGGAAGCCGGCATCGGTCAGGAGTTGGCGATACGCTCCTTCGTCGAGGGCCCCGGCGACGCAGCCGACCCAGGCCACCATGTCCTGCCGGAGATCGTCCGGCAGGTCGCCCTGCGTGACGACATCGGACACCGCGAACCGGCCGCCGGGCTTCAGCACCCGGAACGCCTCGCGCAACACCTGGCCCTTGTCCGTCGCGAGGTTGATCACGCAGTTCGAGATCACGATGTCGACCCGCGCGTCCGGCAGCGGGATCGCTTCCATGTGGCCCTTGAGGAACTCGACGTTCTCGATTCCGGATTCTCGTTTGTTCCGTTCGGCGAGCTCGAGCATCTCATCGGTCATGTCAAGGCCATAGGCGAACCCGGAAGGGCCGACCCGGCGCGCGGAGAGCAACACGTCGATGCCGCCACCGCTGCCGAGGTCCAGCACGGTCTCGCCCGGTTCGAGCGCGGCGAGGGCGGTGGGATTGCCGCAGCCGAGCGATGCGTTCAGCGCGTCGGGTGGGACGAGCTCGGCATCATCGTCCGAGTACAGCCCGCCGGTGATGAGGTCGTCCCCGCCCGTGCTGCAGCACGATGACCCGCAGCCGCCGGTGGATGACAAGACCGACTGGGCGCTGGCGGCGTACTTCTCCCGTACGGTCTCGCGCACGGCATCGGCTGAAGGATTGGCTGGTGTAGACATGGTGTCCTCCCAGGATATTGATGACGATCTATGTCTCTGCGCAAATCGAATCAGACGGCAATCGCGGCCTGCTCGGCCCTTGGCATGAAGCCGGACATCACCGTACGCATTTCCTCCATTCCTCGCGGATCGACCGCGTAATAGGCCCAGACGCCGCGCCGGGAGACGGTGATCAGCCCGGCTCGTTCGAGGACCTTCATGTGGTGGGCGATCGTGGGTTGAGAGACATCGAAGCGATCGACGATGTCGCAGGCGCAGACCGGTCCGTCTTGGGCCGCGATGAGGCGCATGATGTCGAACCGGGTGGTATCCGCGAGCGCCTTCAACCTGGTGACGACCGCATCGCCGCCCTCGATAGGAGGAGGTGTGCGAAGCGGTGTCGTGCAGCAGCCTTCGGGTGGAATGCGGGTGAGTCGTCGTGCCATGCTGGCAGCATACACGAGAGATAGATGGTTGTCTATATCTTGGGGTGCTGTAAGGATTCGCGCCGGAGCATGGTGTCACACGCTTGCCCTGGATGTTCTTGCCGGTGCGTTCGGGGAACTGGCGCGACGATGTGGGGTGCGCCTGGCGAGGGGCTGGGACCCGCGGATGGAACCGGGCATGCTGGGCGGGCTTGCCTTGGTTAGGGTTCTTGCGAGCGTGGAAGTCGTTCAGGAACAGGCTCGGCCGCACCCCTGGGCAGTGTGTCTGAGCCGATCGAAGGGCGCTCGCCGCCAATGGG
>CADCWJ010000684.1 GCA_902806365.1 uncultured Thermomicrobiales bacterium | reverse complement strand
TTGGGGCGAGGATTTCTTCGGCGAGTCGAACGTGCTCGAAGTCGTGATCGGCAATCTGCGGCGCTCGCTGGAGCTGAACGACCAGTCGCGATTGATCCAGACCGTGCGCGGCATCGGCTACGTCCTGAGGCAACACTGATGGCGGGACTGGCCCGGCGCAAACCGTTTCCCCTGACTCGACCGGGACGATCCGGAGGATCGACCGCCGCGTCCGGCGCACGCCGAGCCGAGGAGCGGGCCACCGAGGCGCGCTACCAGGACCACGCGGCCCTCGTGCGGGCGCCCTTTTACCGCTCAATCCGGTTCCGCCTGACCGCCTGGTATGCCTTCATCCTGCTGCTGGTTCTCGTCTCGTTCGGTCTCGTCCTGCGCACGCTGGTTGTCCGCGAGCTGCAGAACAATGTCGATGACCGGCTTCTGGTCGCAAGCCGGGACATTGATAACAATACCGACATTAAGCAACGTGGCCAGCAACTTGACGCGATCGGCAACCTCGACATCCAGGAGTTCTTCAAGATCAATCCTCCGCGATACGACTCCATCCTCCTTTCGGGTCTCTGGCTGGGGGTGTTCGACAAGGAGTTGAAACCGGTCGAGGTTGCCTCGGGCGCGGTGCTCAACAACTTTCCTGACGATTTGCAACGGGCGTTGAACGAGGGTCGGGTTCTGAATGTTACCGGGGCCGAGTACAAGTACACGACGATTGAGGTGGACGACACCAAGACCCGTGTCCTCGTTTACCCACTTGAGTACGAGGGCAGGAATGGTGTTCCGGAAGTGGTGGGCGCGGTGCTGGTCGGCGAGCCACTGGGAAACGGCGACAGGATCGTCTCCCTGATCGACAAGGTACTCCAGATCGCGAGCGTGGCCGGGATCGCGCTGGCAATGTTCGGCGGCTGGATCCTGGCGGGGCGAGCGCTTGCCCCGGTCGAGCGGATCACCCGGAGCGCCGATGGGATCGCCAACAGCGAAGGAATGATCTCGCTCTCGCGACGCCTCGATGTGCCGCACACCGGCGACGAGCTGAGCCGCCTGTCCTTGACCTTCAACGCGATGCTCGACCGGATCGAAGCGGCGTTCAACGCCCAGCGGCGGTTCGTGAGCGACGCCTCGCACGAGCTGCGGACGCCGCTGACCTCCGTGCGCGGCAATGTCGATGT
>CADCWJ010000683.1 GCA_902806365.1 uncultured Thermomicrobiales bacterium | reverse complement strand
GCGTCGTATCTCCCACGCTTCCGTTGCCGTCGTGACCCCGGCTCCCCCACGCCGCATGCGGGAATCGTCAAGAGATCATTGCCAGCATTGAACGTGCATCGCTCTCCGGCCCACAATGAACGAGACGAATGGATGGCACGAGGGTGGAGATCCCTCCGATCGGGAGAAGTGACGGTCTTGAACTCACTCTGCGTCTTTTGCGGCTCGACCCTTGGCGTTTCCCCCGCCTACCGGCTCGCCGCCGAACGGCTTGGCACCGAGATCGTGCGTCGCCAGATCCGGCTCGTCTACGGCGGTGGCCGGGTGGGGCTGATGGGCGTTGTCGCCGACGCGGCGCTGGCGGCCGGTGGCGAGGTGCTGGGGATCATTCCCCAGGCGTTGCAGGACCGGGAGATCGGGCACACCGGCCTGACCGAGCTGCGGATCACCGGCTCGATGCACGAGCGCAAGGCGGCGATGGAGGCGGCCTCGGACGGTTTCATCGCCTTGCCCGGCGGGTTCGGAACGTTCGACGAGCTATGCGAGATCGTGACCTGGGCCCAGCTCGGGATTCACCGCAAGCCGATCGGCATCCTCGATGTCAATGGCTTCTACGCGCGGCTGGGCGCGTTCCTCGACTCCGTGATGGAGGAAGGCTTCATCCGGGCCGAGCATCGGGCGCTCCTGATCGAGGACGACGACCCGGCCTCGCTGATCGACCGGATGACGGTCTGGACCCCCTCCACCACCCCGGTCGAGACGAAATGGATGCCCACGCCAGCTCCCGCGCCGTAGTGCCTCCCGGCTGAGGGCCGGAGTCATGCCTGCCTCGAGGAACCCGATCCAGTCAGCGCGGCGACGGCACCGAGGCAAATGTACACGGCGCCGGAGAACTTTCCGCGCAGCCGGGCCACAGCCGACCGCTCCCGGAGCCACCCTCCAATCGCGCCGCTCGCCATTGCGTAGAGCAGATCGGACGCGGTCGCGATAACGGAGAAGACCCCGCCCAGGATCAGGATCTGGAGCGACATGTTGCCCCGGGACGGATCGAGGAATTGCGGCAGGAACGCCAGGAAGAAGATGCCGACCTTCGGGTTGAGCACGTTGATGATGATGCCTTGCGAATACAGCCGCGCCGGGCT
>CADCWJ010000682.1 GCA_902806365.1 uncultured Thermomicrobiales bacterium | reverse complement strand
GCGAACGGCTTGGTGTGGGGATTGTCGACCCGGAAGATACGCACCCCCTGCTCGATCCAGTACAGCCCGACGCTCTTGATCTCGTCCCAGAGCTCCTGCCAGCGCTCCGTTTCGAAGTCGAAGGGATAGATGTCCTGGTATTTCTTCGGCGGGTTCTCCGCGTACTGGATCGTGCCGTCCGGCCGGTGGCGGAACCACTCAGGATGCTGCTTGACATACGGATGGTCGGGCGCGGATTGAAACGCGATATCCATGGCAAGCTCGAGGCCATATTCGCCCGCCCGCGCCACCAACCGCCGGAAATCTTCCAGCGTCCCAAGCTCCGGGTGGATCGCCTTGTGCCCGCCCTCTTCGGCGCCGATCGCCCACGGGCTGCCGGGGTCGCCCGGCCCGGCGACTGTGGTGTTATTTGGACCCTTACGGAAGCTTCGCCCGATCGGATGAATCGGCGGCAGGTAGAGCACATCAAAACCCATCGACGCGACGTACGGCAGGTGTTGCTCTACATCCTGGAATGTGCCATGCCGGCCCGGCTCGGCGGCAAGCGAGCGGGGAAAGCACTCATACCACGCACTGAAACGGGCTCGCACCCGATCGACGGTCACTATGAGCTGCTTATCGTAGGTCGTCGCATAATGCCGCTCGGCGTGGCGACCCATGAGCAGCGCTAGCTCCTCCGAGAGTGCTCGCTCCCGCGCCGTGCCTTCTCCCGAGCGCAAAGCATCAGCGTAGATCCGAAGCATCGCGGCGTCGGCAGTATGCGCACGTTGACTCGCGTCGTCGACCAGACCTGCTCCGATAAGCAGGTCGATACTCACGTCCTGGTCCGCCTCGACCCGCTTGGCAAAGTCACGGCGCCAGGTCTTGAAGCGATCAACCCAGGCTCGCACGGTATAGTGACACTGCCCGAGCTCGGAGACGACGAACTCGCCACGCCAGCGGTCGTTGACCAGCGGCGCCATCGGAGCCTCGGCACACTCCACTCCCGACCCATTGCGATACAGGAGGACACAGGAGATCGCGTCGTGTCCATCGGTGAATACGTCGGCCTCGACCACGACCTT
>CADCWJ010000681.1 GCA_902806365.1 uncultured Thermomicrobiales bacterium | reverse complement strand
GCGGCTCGCCAGGGACCGTCGTCGATCCGCACCTCCACACTGCCGATCGGTGCTCCCCAGGCGGCGCCCATGATGCTGTACTGGTCGTCCTGCCGCGTCACCTTGGCGGGAGCGGACTTGATCCGGTCCCGCGTGACGGAGGTAAAGGTCCAGACGCTCTCGCCGCCGCGCTCCTCCTCGCGAATGGTGACGTAGTCGCGGGCCATGAAGTGGCCCTGGTAGCGGCGGTCGATGACCTCGATCCGGGTCAGCCACTTCACGTTCGCCACGCCATACCAGCCCGGCGCGATCAGCCGGAGCGGGTAGCCATGCAGGGACGGCAGGTCCGCGCCGTTCATCTCGTAGGCGAGCAGGTTGTCCGCCGCCATCGCGTCCGCCAGCGACATGCTCCGGGCGAACTGCTCGGTGACCGTGATCTCGTCACGCCAGGTCTGCTCGCCCGCGTCCGCTCCCCAGAAGACGACTTCGATCCCCTCCGCCCGCACGCCTGCCTCGTCCAGCAGCGGCGCGAGCGGCGTTCCCGCCCACGTCGCGTTGCCGATACCGCCGGTGAAGAAAGGCAACCCCGTGTTGCCGGAGCACTCCATCGTGAACGTGACGTCCTGGCGCGGACGGCCCTTGAGATCGGCCAGCGACAGCGTCATTGGCTGCTGGACCAGGCCGCTGATCTCCAGACCGTAGTCTGCTTCGTTCAAGGCGGGTTCGTTGTAGTGCTTGATCACGAAGTGCTGGTCCGGAGGCGTGATCCAGGAATCGAGCTGTTCCCACTCGAGCTGACGGACGATCGCCTCCGGCACGGGGTTGGGCTCGGGTTGGTCCAGCCAGGGAATGGCCGCCGCCCCGGCCGGAGTCTGGAACGCGTGGGTTGGTCCGGCCAGGCGCAGCACGCTGAGGCCGGCGAGCGCTGATCCGCCCTGCAGCACACGTCTCCGGGAAACGTCCGATGGGGTCATGATCTATCTCCTTGGGTGCGTCACGATCGATACAGGTCACCGCGAGAGGAGCCCCCGGATGCACGCGCGTGGTCGCCGGGGCAAAGCAACAGGATGGTGAATTGCCGGGCGCAATTGAACGCGGTCGCCAATGGCAATCCGTGAGAAGTACCAAAGGACGTAATGGCGCGTCCTAGGCGTCGTCCACCGGGTTGGCGGCGGGGAGGGCACACACCAGCCGGCCGACCTGACGGCCCATCGCGAGCGCAACATCGTCGTCGATGACGTAGTGAAGTCCGGCCCAAGCCCGCGAGGCAGCCGCCTCCCAGGCGCGGTCAGCCATCTCATCGGCAGCGTCCGGAAAGTAGTGGCCAATGACAGTCGTCCCGGCCCCCATCACCCCGGAGTAGCCCGACGGGTAGGACGGGTAGGGCGGAGCCGTGAGGAGCGGTTTCAGGTTTGGGTCCTCGGTGACCGGACGTGACGT
>CADCWJ010000680.1 GCA_902806365.1 uncultured Thermomicrobiales bacterium | reverse complement strand
TTGCCAAGCCCGAGAAACGCCAGCGACGCCTCGGCCAGCACCGCGAACGCGAAGTTGAGCGAGGCGTGGACGATCAGCGGGGCCGTGATGTTCGGGAAGATGTGGCGCAGCATGATCCGCGGTACCGACGCTCCGGTCACCACCGCCGCGTCGACGTAGGTCGTGCGCCGCACGGTCAGGACCGCGCCCCGCACGACGCGCATGAACGACGGCGCGTTGACCAGCCCGATCGCGATCATCACGTTGGTCAGCGAGTTGCCGAGCGCCGTCATGATCGCGATCGCGAGCAGGATCGCCGGGAACGCGAACAGGACATCCATCAGCAGCGAGACGATGCTGTCGACCCAGCCTCCGGCATACCCCGCGATCATCCCAAGCACGATCCCGATCAACCCGGAGATCCCGACCGCGATCACCCCGACCTGGAACGAGATCCGCGCGCCATGTGCCAGGCGGCTGAGGATATCGCGGCCAAACTCGTCGGTGCCGAGGACGAAGGCTTCGCCCGGTCCCGTGAGCTGCTGACCGGAGAACTGCTCGGTCGGCCCATGCGGAACCACGAGCGGGCCAACGATCGCCGCGATCGCGAACCCCCCGATCAGGATCGCGCCGGTCAGCGCGAGACGCTGCCGAACGAGCACCGCAAGCAGCCCGCGCCGCCTGGACACCCGCTCGACCGCGACGCGGCCCAGGCGACTCGCGGGGCCCGTCGACCCCAGGGTGGAACCGTCAGTCATGCCCGGTGCCACATCTCGACATTCCGTCCGATGTCATCGCGTGCGGAGCCGGGGGTCGATCACGGCGTAGAGCACATCGACCACCAGGCTGACCAGCACGAACAGGAACGCCAGCACAAGCGTTACGCTCTGGACCACCGGGTAATCGCGGTTCGCGATCGCCTCATAGACGTACCGCCCGACGCCAGGCAGCCCGAAGATCTGCTCGACGATCACCGTTCCGCCGAGCAGGTTCGCCACCTGGATCCCGGCGATCGTCAGGATCGGAATTCCGGCGTTCGGCAGGATGTGGCGGAACAGCACCCGGCGTTGTGGCAGGCCCTTGGCGCGCGCTGTTCGCACATGCTCCTGTCCGAGGACCTCGAGCACCGACGAGCGCGTGTTGCGCATCAGGACCGCGGCAAGCGGCAGGCCCAGGCTGATCGCGGGCATGATCATGGTCTTGAGGTTCTGCGCCGGATCTTCCAGCAGCGGCTGGAAGCCGACCGGGGGCAGCCATTTCAGGGTGTAGGAAAAGAGCAGCACGAGCAGCGTCGCGAGCAGGAAGTTGGGCACCGAGACGCCGACGAGCGTCCCGATCGTCGCCAGGTAATCTAGGCCGGAATTGCGCTTCAGCGCCGCGACAACCCCGACCACGAGCGCCGGGATGGCCGCCAGCATCGCCGCCATCACCGCGAGCTGGATCGTCACCGGCAATCGCAGGCGCAACTCTTCGGTGAGCGGCCGGCGTGTGCGCAACGACTGCCCCAGATCGCCCTGCACGACGTGGCCCAGCCACCGCACATACTGCACGGGCAAGGGCTGGTCGAGCCCGTAGGATGTACGGATCGCCTCTATCTGCTCGGGCGTCGACCGCCTGTCGGCTCCGAGCATCACCTGCACCGGATCGCCCGGGATCGAGCGCACGATGACGAAGGTGACCATCGTCACCCCGAGCAGGACCGGGAGCATCAGCAGCACCCGCCGCACGATGAACCTCACCACGGCGTGCTACGACGCTTCCGGAAAGGCGAAGGTTTGTAATCGGCCCGCCCTGGCCTTTTGTAGAGGCGGACTAGCGAACGCGGTGACGCTCGTTGGCATTGGCAACCCTGTCCGCGTATGTCCGCCCGTGCTTTCGCCAACGAACGGCACAGCCTTGCGGATGCCCCACCCCGGTTCGTGGGGGAGTCCCTGTAATTGGCACCGATGGCCTCCCGGTTTGCCCGGTTAAGTGCCACGCCTTGGCGGAAGCCTCACTCCGGTCCGCCCGCGGTTCCGCCAATGACCAGTCCGGATCAGATTCGCGGCCGTCCCCTCGTTTACGGAACGGGATCACTCCTCCAGCCACACGTTGCGCAGCGAGTAAAAGCCGCCGGACAGCATGTGTTCGAATCCACGAACCTTCGTGCTCAGCCCCTCGAACGTGTTGGACGTGTAGAGATTGATCCAGGGGGCGTCGTCGATGATGATCTGCTGCGCTTGCTGGTAGATCTCGGCGCGGGCCGCCTGGTCCGTCGTGGCGAGCCCCTCCTCCAGGAGCGCGTCGAACTCCGGATTGCTGTAGCCGGCGGCGTTGTTGGTGCCGTCCGTTTTCAGGCTCTGCTCCAGCCATTCGTTGGGATCGAGATAGCCGGAGGCTCCCATCACCGCGATATCGAAGTTGCCACTGAAGAAGTTGTCGATGTAGATCGCGTTCTCCTGGGCATCGATCTCCGCCTCGATCCCGATCTGGCGGAGCTGCTCCTGAACCACGACCGAGGTGTTGGAGAGGAATCCGTACTGCGCCCAGGTCAGGAGCCTCGGCGCGAAGTCGTCCGGCAGCGTCACCCCGGCCAGCAAAGCCCGTGCCGCCTCCGGATCGGGAGCGGGGATCTCTCCCTGGTAGCCGGCCCAGAAGGCGTCCGGGAACAGGCCGAGCAGCGGCTCGCCATGGCCGAACACGGCGGCATCGATGATCGGCCCGCGGTCGATCGTC
>CADCWJ010000679.1 GCA_902806365.1 uncultured Thermomicrobiales bacterium | reverse complement strand
ATCGTGGCTGCGGCACGTTCGACAGCGCCCGGATCGGCAACATCAGCGACGACAACAACCGCGCGGCCACCAACGGCCTCGACTTCACGTCGCGCCCCGTCGAGTCCGGCCTGGCCCCGTGCGATCAGCCCGATGCTTGCGCCTTCTCTGGCGAAGGCGATCGCTGTCGCGCGCCCAACCCCCGCTGATGCTCCGGTGATCACGACCACCTGTCTGCCGCCGCTGCCAACCTCGTCTCTTGTGCTGCTCTTCATGGAATATCGCCGTGCTTTCGTCAGGAATCGAAGGGCCGGCAGCATCTGCTGTGTTCTGCCTGGCAGGGATGCCGGGCCACACCATGGGGATCGTGAACCGGAGCGGTTCTTGCTCGCTCACTATACGTGTCTGGCAGGGGATGAGACGTTACCGTGGGCCGCACGAGCGGGTACGTATCATCTGCAACCGCAAGGAGACGCCTGGCATGGAAGAAACACGACCGATGACTATCCAGATCGTGCCGAACCTGAGCGTCAGGGATGGCAAGGCCGCCGTTGCCTTTTACAAGGAGGCATTCGGCGCGATCGAATTGTTCCGGATCGAGATGGAGGATGGCGATCTCTTTGCCGAGCTCTCGATCGGAGGTGCGCGCGTCTTCGTCGCCGACGAGTCGCATCGCCACAGGAATCTCAGCCCGGATACCCTCGGTGGGACGACCGTTCGGATCGACCTCCTTTCGGATGACCCGGACGGCATGCAGGCGCGAGCGATCGCCGCCGGAGCGGAGGAAATCCATCCGGTCCGCGACGAGGACGTGGGTCCCCGGATGGGCGCGGTTCGGGATCCGTTCGGCCACAAATGGCTGATCGGGAAGCACTGGACCGGTGCGCGCCGTCCCGGATGAGGACGGCGCGCGTGGCCAACCCGGGCGATCCGGCGGCTCCCAGAAGCCATCGAGTTCGAAGCCGAAAGGGTTAATCCAGGAGCTGTTGTCCGGCTTTTCGGTCTGCATGTCCGGGAGCAACTCGTCGAAGATGGTGACCTTGGCGATCGACGGCGCATCCGGGAAGCACATCGCGCCGACGGGCCTGGACCGTGACGTGGATGTGCCGCGTGCGACCGGGTCAGGAGCACGCGGACGCTTCGGCCAAAACCGGGGTCTCGCCTAGGGGCCGTCCTCCCCCAGGGCTCTCACACAGCTGCGCAGTGCCTCCAGCAGTACCTGACGCTGCCGGCCGGAAAGTCCTGCCACCATGCGTTCCTCGACGGCGGCCACCCTTCCGGAGCATTCCTCGCGAAGCCTTTCCCCTTTCCCGGTGAGGTAGGACCGGAGCACCCGCCCGTGCTCGGGATGCCCCTCACGGCTCACGAGCCCGGCCGTCTCCAATCCCTTGAGGATCTGATTCATCGTCTGCGGCGTGACGAAGGAGCGCCGGGCAAGTTGGGCGTTGGAAAGGCCCGGCGCCTCGGCCAGCGCGGTCAGCGCCGCATACTGGGGCGTGGTCAGGTCCGCCTCCCGCAGGGCCTCGTCCAGGCGGAGCCTCAGGGAGTGCTGCGCTCTCTTCAGCTCGTAGCCGACGCTGCCCCCCACTTGCTCGCCGCTATCCGTATGTTCGCCGGACTCTTTCACCGTCACCCCCTTGAGAATATATCAGGTTCCTGATAATATATCAGTGTCCTTATATTCTAACGGAGGGAAAGCAAATGGCCAAGGTGACAGGACCGGATTTCGTGGCACTGCAGGTGCGCGACCTCGCGGTATCGGCGAGTTTTTACGAGGAGCGGCTGGGGCTCGAGCGGGCGCCGCAAGGTCCGCCCAACGCCGTGGTCTTTGCCACCGAGCCCGTGCCATTTGCGGTGAGGGAACCGGCGGTGGACCTCGACGCGGTCGAAAGGCTGGGCTGGGGCGTGGCATTGTGGATGAAGAGCGACGATGCCCAGGGCCTCCACGACGCACTCGCGGAGGCTGGGGTGCCGATCGCGCAAAAGCCGTTCGATAGTCCGTTCGGGCGAACGTTCGTGTTCGTGGATCCGGACGGCTACGCGGTGACGGTGCATGATGGCTAGGCCAGTCACGGTCAGTGCATCCCGGAGAAGGGATGAGGGCGATCCCGTGGGTGGGGACGGCGTTCGGTGAACCGGCCGGACTGTCACGCCTGATCGAGCGGGAAGCGCACGCAACGAGCGCCGACCTGGACACGGCCAGCGCGCATCGTGGGTGGATGTGATCAAGCCGTCCGTCAGGAGTTGTCGAGGACGAAGGTGAAGAGACCGACCTCGGCACCATCCTCCAGCGTCTCGGGCTGGATCTCCAGCACGAGCGACTCGTCGTAGATGTTGTCCTCGGCATTCGCCGGCTCGTTGGGAAAGTAGAGCTGCGTCGTCAGTACATCACGCCCTGGAGCCTGGACCGTGACGTGGATATGGCGGGTGCGGCCCGGGTAGAGGCCGGGCATGATCGTTTCGAGCAGGAAACGACCCTCGTCGTCGGTGAACTGGTGGCCGCGCAGGCGATACCCCTCGTCGTCGTAGACCCCATCGCCGTCGGCCTGCCAGAACTCGATCTGGGCGGCGGCGAT
>CADCWJ010000678.1 GCA_902806365.1 uncultured Thermomicrobiales bacterium | reverse complement strand
TCCGCTAGCCAGAGGCATACATGTCAAGGAGGATTGGCTATGGCAATGGTCAAGGATCCTGTTTGTGGCATGGAGTTCGACAGCAGTCAGGCGGAAGCACAAACCAGCTATCAGGGTCAATCCTATTTCTTCTGCTCACAGGACTGCCGCCGCACGTTCGAGGAGAATCCCAGGGAGTTCGTCAACAACTCCGCTGTCTCCAACGCAGATCAGGGAGAATCGGAAACGCTGTCCTGACAAGGGCGCGCCACAGCTCCATCACCACGGGAAAGCCCGGGGAGCCCCTGGTATCTCACCTCTGGTGAGGTGGCGTGAGCGGCCAAAATAAGCTGGCCAGTGAGTTCTCGCGCGTTTTCCATGGTGGATCGTGTTCGCCTGGAGTATGTGTTGCCTTCCATCGTGGGATGATGGCTCCAGTGGTCAATCCGGTGGAGTATGGACGAGGAGGCCGAGGGTGGCCGTGAAGCCGTGGAGGACGGCCCGCTTCCCGAGCGGGCCGATCTCGCCGGCGCAGAAGAGCCCGGCCACCGGCACATCCCCGAAGGCCGCCTGGACGGCGGCGGCATCGTGGTTGGGGGTGTTGAAGAGGCTCGTGCCGCGCCCGTTGCAGGTGCAGAGGATGCCGGCGACGAGGGCGCAATCGCGAGTGGTCGCCCGGGCGTCGGCCAGTGTCTGGTGGAGATCGACATCGGCGGCGCGGGCATCGCGCAGATGGAACTGGATTGTCTGGCCAACCCGGGGCATGCCGCCGACGATGATCGCGCCGCGCTCCTGATCGATCCCGATCACGCCGCGAACGACGAAATCGCCGCGATGGAACTCGTCGCGGTACTCGTCGGCGGCGAACCCGACCACGAGGCGGGACATCGCCTGCTGGCGCCGCGGCTCGGGGAATGATGCGAGGGTGTCACGCAACACGTCGAGCACCGGGCGGTTGGAGATCGCGAGCAGGGCGTTGCGGTCGGTCTCCGTGATCGTCCAGGTCTCGCCGATCGGTCCACAGCCCTGGGAGACGAACGGCAGGAGCCGATACGGCCCGCCGATCGCGAGCGCGACTCCCCCTTCGTCATAGACCTGGTCGTCGAAGAAGATCGCGGTCTGGCGCTCCTGCGTATTGCCCGACGAGAGCCCGCCGACGATCGCGGCGCCGGGGTGGATCTGCTCGACCCCCTGGATCACGGCCTGGACGTCGATCCGGTAGGGCTCGGCGAAGAGGAGCCAGGCATTGATGCGGTCCGGTGGAGTTCCGGTGGCGGCGATCCATCGCTCGGGCTCGCGCAGGAGGCCGACGTGCTCCTGATGAAGGCGGATCGGCTGCAGGGTCGCGCCGGGGAGCCAGAGCGCGATCAGGGCGAGGCCGGGGCGATGTTCGAGCTCGGCACCGTTGGCGAGGAAGCCGGAAGCGGCGCAGCCAAGGAGGGTGCCGGCGCCGGTTCGCTCGCGCGTCTCCCGGACCAACTCCGGAAACGAATCGCTGTAGGCAGGGCTGGCGAAGAGCAGGACCACATCCGGCGCGGGGTCGTCTCGGCCCAGCACGTCATGCAGCGCCAAGTCGAGGGCCATCCGCCAGGAGTCGCTTTCCACCATCACGGAGGCGGCGCGTGGGAGATCAGAGGTGAGAGGCGCACCGGAAAGGTCATTACGATCGAGACCCGGGCTCATGTATTGGGACCCTCGCTGTGCCGCCCCGCCGGTGCCTCTGGAGCCTTATGCCCAGGGTATCGTCGATGACGCCAGGCGGATGCCCGCATCCGGAGAAGCAGACACACTCGTAGATACCGATCTCTCGACCGTCGCGATTCTACGGAGTTTCGGCTGGTTGGCAAGAGGGGACGACGGGAGAAGAGTCAGCGGGTCGGAGACGTCCAGATGCATGGAGGCTGCAATGACGCTACACCGATGCTCCGAAACACTATTCGTATCGGTAAATCTACCTGATCCGCGATACTCCGCCTCCCTTATGGAATTCCTTTTGCAGTTCACTACACGACATGGTGCTGAACCTGTCCAACGTGATGAACATGGCGTGCGGCTCTGATCTAATCATCTTGTTGGATTCTATATTCGCATACTCTTCAATGCTTATTGGTAGACCTCCAAAGCGTGGTCCTATAATGCAAAGGAGAATTGGTTTGGCTGTCCTTTTAGTCACTTCTGCATAACGTTGTGCGGCGAGTACTGCTTGGGTTATTTGTGATGCGATATG
>CADCWJ010000677.1 GCA_902806365.1 uncultured Thermomicrobiales bacterium | reverse complement strand
GGACCAGCTCGCCGGATCACGTCCGGACCTCCCGACGATCATGGTGTCCCACCATCTCGAGGACCTGCCGCAGAGCGTGTCGCACGTGCTCCTCCTCCGTGAGGGCCGGATCCTCGCCGCCGGAGCGGTCGGCGAGGTGCTGACCTCGGACCTGGTCTCCGAATGTTTCGGCATTCCGATCGAGGTGCATTCGCTCGGCCGCCGCTGGGCGGCCCGCGCACGGGCCGGCTGGACAGTCAGCGCCTCGCCACACATCTCGTAGGGGACGATCGTGTATCGTCCCTATGCAGCGAAGCTGGATCCATGGTTCAGGCGGTTGATGTCATGGCAGCGTGCCTTATCCGCCGCCCGGAGCCTCTCCGCCTTCGGCCCTTAACGCTCCACGAAAAGGTGCGCCGTTGGCGCACAGGGACCGGTGCAGCTGCTCGGTGCGCTGCCCGGTGCGCTGCCCGGTGCGCTGGTGATACACGATGGACCGCATCCGCTCATAGGCGATCACGCAGTGATCGAGCGGGAGCGGCCCATCGATGGCTTCGCCATCGTCTGTGCTCGTCCCCTACAAAACGTGAGGCTCTCCGGTGGCTTTGGCATTGTGCCCCGCATCTATCGCGCGCTCTACATCTGTCCGATACACTGCCGTTCGAGCGGTACGCGGGCGCAGTCAACTGAACGAGTGAGAGGCACGGTGGCGGTGAGTGGGGCGGAAGCATCGGGCACTATCGATCCAGAACGGGATCCCGTGTTCGTGGATCACCAGTTCGATACCGTGATCACCGGTGGTCGCGTGATCGACCCCGCAACCGGCAAGGACGGGCGCTTCGACATCGCGGTCCTAGAGGGCCGAATTGTCGCCGTCGAGCCGGAGATCGACTCCGGGCGGGCTCGGAAACGGATCGACGGCAGCGGCCAGATCGTCGTCCCTGGGCTCGTCGATCTGCACACGCACGTTTACTGGGGAGCGACGTACTGGGGCATCGAGGCCGATCCCGTGGCGGCGCGAACGGGAGTAACGACCTGGCTTGATGTCGGGAGCGCTGGTG
>CADCWJ010000676.1 GCA_902806365.1 uncultured Thermomicrobiales bacterium | reverse complement strand
GCGTAGGTGAACACGTTTCGGAATGGCGCTTCCCCGGTCAGGGCGGTGCTCTCGGCAATCAGCGAGTAGAACCAGTTGCGGAACTGGCCGGGAAAGCTCTCCGAGATCAGGTCAGCCGGGTACCACTCGTTCCAGTAGTCTCGATCGTGGCGATAGTTCAACGTGGAGAGGGCGACGATCCCGGCGTCGAGCCACGGGTTGCCGACATCAGCGATGCGACTTACCGGTGATCCACAGGACTTGCAGGCGATCTGCACGGCATCGACATACGGGCGGTGCGGGGTGTGGCCCTCGAACTGGTCCCAGCCGCTGACCGCACGATCCTTCAATTCGGTTTCGGATCCGATCACCTCGAAGGTGCCGCAGGCCGTGCAGTCGAAGATCGGCAACGCCAGACCCCAGTATCGCTTCTTGGAGATCATCCAGTCGTCCATGTTGGCGAGCCAGTCCAGCTCACGTTCCTTGCCGAACGGCGGGATCCAGCGGATGGTGCGCGTGGCGTCCATGAGCTTCGGGCGCAGTTCGTCCATGGCTATGAACCATTCATCGACAAGGCGGAAGAGGAGATCGGTGCCGCATCTCCAGCAGACGGGATAGCGGTGGGTATAGCGCTCGGAGCGGTACCAGATACCCTTGTCCTTCAAACTGCGTTCGATGTCGGCGGCGGCTTCGTGGGCTTCGCGTCCGGTCAGCCAGTCAAAGCCCGGCAGGTAAATGCCCGATTCGTTGATCGGCCCAATCACCTGGAGATCGTGCTCCTCCGAGAGCGCAAAGTCCTCCTTGCCGCAGCCGGGAGCGATGTGGACGATTCCGGTTCCCTCACTCGACGACACCTCGGTCCACGGGATGACGCGATGGGTAACGCCTTCGGCGGCAGGCAGTTCATCGAACGGCCCGCGATAGGCGCGCCCGACCAGCTCCGCGCCGGTCAGCGTACCGAGGATCTCATGATCGCCACGAATAGCGTTTGGGATCGCGTCCGCCGCCAGGTAGAACGTCCTGGTGCCCTGGCGGACCCGGGCGTAGGACAGCTCGGGGTGGACGGCGGCGGCCACGTTGGCGGCCAGCGTCCATGGTGTCGTGGTCCACACCAGCAACGAGGCTTCCTCGTCAATCAGGGGAAGTTCGGTGAAGATCGCCAGGTGGGTGCGATCCTGATAGCCCTCGGTGACGATTTCGTGCTCGGAGAGGCCGGTGCCGCAGCGCGGACACCACGGCATCACGTCGTGTCCCTTGTAGATCCAGCCACGCTCGTGGCACGTCTTCAGGAAATGCCAGATCGTGTAGTTGTTCTCGTCGGACATCGTGTAATACGAATTGTCCCAGTCCATCCAGTATCCGAGCCGGATCGATTGGGCGGTCTGGCGGGCGGCGTACTTCCAGACGCGCTGCTTGCAGCGCTCCACGAACTCTGCGATCCCGTAGGCTTCGATCTCCCGCTTGTTCTTGAGCCCAAGCTCCTTTTCGACCTCGACCTCGACCCACAGCCCCTGGCAATCGAACCCGTTCTGGAAACGTTGCTT
>CADCWJ010000675.1 GCA_902806365.1 uncultured Thermomicrobiales bacterium | reverse complement strand
TATCTCGACTTTTTCGCGGCGACCCTGCTGCCGCTGGCGACGCTGGTCCTGGCGACCGCCGCGCTGGGCGACGAAATCGAGGACCGGACGCTCCAGTACCTGGCCCTCAAGCCGATCGGACGGTTTCGGATCGTGCTTCAGAAGTTTCTCGCGATCCTGATCGTCGCCGTCCCGATCGTGTGGGCCGGGATCGCCCTGACCTGGGCGATCGCGAGCTTTGGCTACTACGACGGAATGCGTGACCTTCTGCTGCCCGCGCTGCTGTCGAGCCTGATCGCAATTCTCGGCTTTGGAGCGCTCTTTCTGCTGCTCAGCCTCGTGATCCAGCGTGCCCTCATCGTTGGCGTGTTCTACGTCTTCATCTGGGAATCGGCGCTGACACGCTACCTGCCCGGGATCCGGTCGATCAGCATTCGCCACTACACGCAATCGCTCTTCGTGCGGCTCGTCGATGATCGACGCTTTGCGATCCCGCAGGTCTCGGCCCAATCCACGGTGATCATCACGACGATCGCGATCGTCGCGATCAGCCTGCTCCTGGCGACCTGGCGATTGCGCCGGATGAGCCTGGAGTAACGTCCGCCGGGAACGCACCAGGCCGGCCATGGCTGGGCAGACACGCTGGTCTGCCCCTACGTTGACCCACCCAACGGCGACCTCGCGCCTTCCCATCCCGTCATCCCAACATCTGCGTCGGGCAGCTGCATCGGAGCGAAAGCCTGCCCTGCAAGCGGCACCGGAGCGACGTCGAGTGGGCCGAGGGATCTCCGGCACTCGCGCCATTCCAGGTGACGTGTGCGGCAGGGATCCCCTCGTCCGGCGCATAGCGCTCCCGTGCAGTTGCCTCCCGGAAGGCATCTCATCCCGACGCCAGCGGTACCGCTGTTTTACGATTCGCCTGACTGCGGTACCGTTAGCACCGTGCGCGTTCAAGCTGGCACGTTCCGGATCACCACCTGCTCGCGAATGGAGCGTTCATGTCTGCAAGCGGTTCACCTGGCTCGCCGTTTGGCGGCGATCTCATGGCCACCGGGCATTGGCCCCCCAGCGATCGCCCGACGAGTCTCGGGCTGATGGTTCCGGTCTCCGAGAAGGCGGCGTTTGGCGACACTCCCCGCTTCACCGACATCATCGAGATGTGCAAGGCCGCCGCCGATGTCGGCTTCGAGATGGTCTGGTTCGCTGACCACTTCACCTTCGGCGACGCGGAGAAGGGGTTTCGGGGCTCATGGGACGCCTGGACCCTGATGGCCGCCGTGGCTGCCGCGGTTCCCAATCTCCAGATCGGACCGATGGTCGCCTGCACCGCCTACCGCAACCCCGGCGTGATCGTGAAGATGACCGAGATGATCGACGAGATCAGTGACGGTCGCTTCATCCTCGGGCTCGGCGCCGGCTGGCACAAGCCGGAGTACGATGGGTTCGGGATCCCCTTCGAGCCACGCGTCACCCGCTTCGAGGAGGCGATGAAGATCATCCATCCATTGCTGCGCTCGGGCACGGCTGATTTCCAGGGCAGGTTCTACCAGGCCAACGACGGGCTCAACATCCCGCGAGGTCCGCGTGCCACTGGTGCTCCGATCCTGATCGGGTCCTCTGGCGAGCGGATGCTGCGGCTTCTCGCGCGGTATGCGGATGCCTGGAACAGCGGCTGGCACAACGACGCTGCGTCCGTCATGGACAAGCTGAAGAGGCTCGATGCCGCCTGCGACGCCGAGGGCCGTGCTCGTGAAACGGTGGTCCGCACGGCGGGGTTGAGTATCGCGATGGAGGGCTACACCGGTAGCCGGCCGGAGCCGATCGAAGGGGGTATCGAGAACAAGGTCAAGGTGATGGACGACTTCCGCAAGCTGGACTTCCGGCACCTTGTCTGTGGGCTCGACCCCTGCACCCCTGCCAGCATCCGGGCCTTCGCGCCGGTGATCGCCGCCTTCGACGCCACCGCCTGACGCAAAACCGCGTTCCTTGCCTCTTCAACGGTACAACCGCAACAGTGGCATCGGCGCGGCGACACTGGAGGAATGTGATCCGCAGCCTTGCGATCACTGCCGCTCCTTATCAGCTACTGACGCTCGCACTCCAGCAACCGGGAGGATGGCACCATGGCACGCTACGCAATTGGCGTCGACTTCGGCGGAACCAAGGTGCTCGCCGCGGTCGTCGATGTCGAGACCGGCAAGGTCAAGGGCACCGGCAAGAAGAAAACCAGCGCCAAGGACGGTCCGGACCAGCTCGTCGACCGCATCTTCTCGACCTGTGACGATGCGCTCAAGGATGCCGGAATGAAGATTGGCCAGATCGCCGGCATCGGAGTCGGGATCGCCGGCCAAGTGGACACCGCCAAAGGCTTGCTGATCGGCACCGCCAATCTCAGCCGCTCGGTCGTCGATCTGCCCATCGCCAAGCGCATTACGGACCGCTACAACGTTCCGGCTGCCCTGCGCAACGATGTCCACATCGCCGCGATCGGCGAGGACCGGTTCGGCGCCGGAAAGGACGTGGACGATTTCGTCTGCGTGTTCGTTGGCACCGGGATCGGCGGCGGCATCGTCTCGCACGGCGAGCTTGTGACGGGCGCGACCGGCAACGCGGGCGAGCTGGGGCACACCACGATCGCGGTCGACGGTCGAATCTGCGGCTGCGGTGGTCGTGGGCACCTCGAGGCCTACGCCTCACGCACCGCCATCACGAACGCCCTGATGGGGGAGCTGCGGCGCGGCCAGCCCTCGATCCTGCGGGAGTTGCTGCCGGATGTCGACCCCGCTGCATACGGCGGTGAGGCGATGCGCTCCGGCGTCATCAGCAAGGCGATCAAGGCGGGTGACGAGGTCACGATCCGTGTCGTGACCAGCGCTGCGGAATATCTTGGTTACGGCCTCGCGTCGATCGTCAATTTCCTCAACCCCCAGCGGATCATTTTGGGAGGCGGGGTGATCGAGGCGGTCGACATGCTGTTCGACACCGCCGAAACCGTGATCCGCCGCGAATCGTTCCCGGCCGCTGGCGAAAAGGTCGAGATCGTCCGTGCCGCGCTCGGCGACAACTCGGGCGTAGTCGGGGCCGCCGTGATCGGCGCCGATGCCTGACATACCGATCCGGCACCTTGTCGCGCCAGACCCGGACAAACGCAGGAGTACGGCCCTTCGACCTGGAGCCGGAACGATGGTTTGCACGCGGACACGCCAGCGGGGGCACGTCGCGCTCGCGTGGGGCGGTTGATTTCGTTCCGCAATGCGCTAACGTTGAACTGCGACTTTGCCGATGACAAAGGAGGTCCGCAATGGCCAAGAAGACACCGGGCACATCCCCCAGGCCCTGGGCACCTGGTGATCCGCTGAAGCTGGACAAGGCGATCCGGCCAAACGATGCGACGGGCGTGATCGTCGACAAGCTGGATCGGGCCGATGACGTCCTCCACTCGCCTGTGAAGAGCGCGAATCGTTCGACCAAACCGATCAACCAGAAGTCGTTCAACCGCCAGAAGAAGGGGTAGGCTCGCCGGGGCCGGGTTCCCGCTGCGGAAGTCGCCTCCCCCGTCCCATCGTCTCTTGGTGGTGCGCCAATCGAGCACCCGCCGCGAGTAGTCCTGGCCTGGAGAGGCGGAATGGTACACTCGGGGACGGGAAGCGGCGCACGAGCGAAGATGTATTGACATCGTGTTTGCGCTTTTCGAATCGCGGCCGGCTCACGTATTTCCTGATCGGGGCGATGACCGCCCTGTCAGAACAGATCATCGCTGTCTTCATCACTAATGGGCGCATGCCGAGAGCGCCAGGGTCGCTTGTCGAGTCGATACGATAGGCGAAAGGGGGTGTAGTGGGTGCCGAGTTCGGTGCCCGTGACGCGAGGCGGGAACCCGCCGCGCGGTGGATGGATAGGTTCTAGATGTGCGCGTAGCGGAGGTTATGAATGGTTTCTGAGGGCACGCTAGGTCGGCAGAGCAACGGCGAGACGGATTCGAAGGAAGTCGCCGTATTTATCGATTATGAGAACATCCGGTATTCCACGATCAACTCCTTCGGCCGGGAGCCGAACCCGCTCGCCTGGCGGGACAAGGCACTTAAGTACGGATTGATGTCGGTTGCCCGTGCGTATGCCGACTTCGATCAGCATCCCCCACAGGCGCGCACCCGGCTCGATGTCGCAGGGTTCGAGGCGCAACATTATCCGGTCAAGCGGACATCGGATTCCCATGGCCGCGAGAAATTGGCGTCGCGATCGGATCTCAATCTCGTCGTCGACATCATCAATACCGCCCTCGTCCGGCCGGACATCGAGGTGTTCCTGCTCTTCACCGGCGACAAGGATTTCATTCGGCTGGTGACCACGCTGCGCAACCGGCTCGGCCGCCGCGTCGTGATCTGCGGGGTGCCCGGTTCGGTCAGTCCCGATCTCGTCGCCGCCGCTGGCGAGGAAGACACGATCGAGATGACCCAGTCGGCCGATGTCGATATCGCCGTGATCCAGGCCATCGACACCTACATCAAGCAGCTTCACGAAGGATTCGTGCCGACTCAAAGCCACATGAGCCGGACCCTTTGGCGCTTCCTCGATCGCAACCTGCTCCCCTCCGAACACATCGAGGCCAAGGTGATGGAGTTCCTGCGCAAGGGCGTGCTGACCAAGCGTCAGACGATCAACGGGCAGGGGCAGGAGTTGGTGACGACCGAGGTGAATCTGCAGCACCCGCTCGTGATCCGCGCCCTGCCGTCGCTTGCCGTGCCGGCATCAAGTGAGGACGTGGACGACCCGCTGCTGGATGACTTCGATGACGATGAGGTCGATGAGGCGCTCGAGCCTGTAGGCGTGGAGGCGAGCGGGGAAGGCAGCATCGATACGAGCGCTCCGCTCGAACCGGGCAGGTACCAGCGTCGATTCACGCGCGGCACCGGGTCCTGGCGCGGTCGCCCGATCCCTGGTTCCTGACCGCAGCGCGAGAACGCGGGCGGCCAGGCCGCCAGGATAGACGAAGCGAATGGATGCGGAGGCCGGAGCCGTCAAGGTTCCGGCCTCCGGGCGTCAGCGACCTTTCTCGGCGATCAGGTCGTCCGCGATCTTGGCGGAACTCAACACGCCCGGCAACCCCGCTCCGGGGTGCGTGCCCGCCCCGACGAAATAGAGACCATCGACATCCTCTGACCGATTGTGCGGACGGAACCAGGCGGATTGGGTCAGGATGGGCTCAACCGAGAATGCCGACCCCAGGTATGAGTTGAGCTCGGTCTCGAAGTGACGCGGGTCGATCATGTGTTCGGTCACAATGTGACGCGACAGATCGGGCAGATACCGCTCTTCCAGGAATCCCATGATCCGGTCCCGGTACGGCTTCGCCATGACGTTCCAGTCGGTGGCGCCCCCGAGGTGCGGCACCGGCGCGAGCACGTAGAACGCCTCGCCGCCCGGTGGCGCCAGCGTCGGATCCCTCAGCGTCGGCATGTGGAGGTAAAGCGAGAAGTCGTCCGCCAGACGCTTTTCGCGGAAGATGTCGTGCAGCAGGCCCTCGTAGCGAGGCCCGAGGATGATGTCGTGGTGGGCCAGTGCCGGACCATCGTCGCCCCGGTAGAGGCGATCGGTCCCGAAATAGATCACCACCAGCGACATCGAGTAGCGCGTCCGGGCCAGGCGACGGTCGGTGTACTTCCGGCGCGCCGATCGCGGCACCAGCGAGCGGTACGCTCCGGCGACATCGGCATTGCAAACCACGATGTCGGCGTCGATCTCTCGCCCCGAGGTCAGCGTCACCCCGCTCGCGCGCCCACCATCGACGCGGATCTCGCCGACCTCGGCCTCGAGTTTCAGCGTCCCGCCCAATTCTCGGAACAGGTCGACGAACGCCGCGATGATCGCGCCGGTCCCACCCATCGCGAACCACACGCCCCAAGTCCGCTCCAGGTGATGGATCAGGGTGTAGATGCTGGTGGTCTGGAACGGGTTTCCGCCAACCAGAAGCGGGTGGAACGTCAGCACCTCGCGCAGCCGCTCGTCGCTCACGAACCGGCCAACGAGACCGGAGACCGAGCGGTAGCTCTGGAGCTTCATCAGGTCCGGCGCCACCTTGAGCATGTCCGAGACATGCAGGAAAGGCTTGTCGGCAAGTTCGGTAAAGCCCTTGGCAAACACCTTTTCGGTGAACGCAACAAAGGCGCGGTACCCCTCGACATCGGCGCTCGACCCGGTGAGCCGGTGAATCCGTGATTCCATCGCCTCGGAATCGCCGGAGTAGTCGAACGACGCCCCGTCCGAGAAGAAGATCCGGTAGAACGGGTCGATCGGGACGAGCGTGAGATGATCCTCCATCCGCTTGCCGGCGAGCGTGAACAAATCCTCGATCATCCACGGGGCGGTGATCACGGTCGGGCCGCCGTCGAAGGTGAATCCGTCCTGGCGATAGACGTACGCGCGTCCCCCGGGCTGGTCGCGCTTGTCGAGGAGCGTCACCTGATGCCCTCGGGCGGCCAGCCTGATCGCCGCGGCGATCCCGCCGAAGCCGCTGCCAATCACGATTACACGCATCCGG
Source organism: uncultured Thermomicrobiales bacterium (assembly GCA_902806365.1). Taxonomy (GTDB): domain Bacteria; phylum Chloroflexota; class Chloroflexia; order Thermomicrobiales; family UBA6265; genus CADCWJ01. The sequence continues at coordinate 14,104 of CADCWJ010000675.1, read as the reverse complement.
GGAACTCCCGCCGTATCGTCGGGATCGTTGAGGGGTGATGCGGGTATGGTTGACGCGACACGGGGGAGTTACCTCCGAACAAGGTGATGCGAGAACACTCGCGACAGAATACAGGGACCATGCGGGACTGGTATCAGCAGGATCAATTCAAGCCGTTCTCCCTCACCCATCATGACAGTGTCGAATCACGCCCCGGCGTTCTCCTGGTGCATGGGTTCACGGGTACCCCGGCGGAACTGCGACCTTTGGGCAACGCACTGTTCGACCTGGGATGCGATGCCCACGCGATGCTCGTGCGGGGGATGGGAGCGGAAATCGGCACGCTCAACAGCATGACCGCCCGGATCTGGCGGGAATCGTCGCTGGAGCGATGGCGCGAGCACGTCGCCCGCTACCAGCGCAGCATCCTGATCGGGTATTCCATGGGCGGGGCGATCGCCCTGATCCAGGCCGCCGAACACCCGCCCGACCTGCTGATCCTGCTCGCGCCGCATCTCCGGCTCGCCGACCGGCGGGGCTTCCTGCTTCCGATCGCGAAGCACGTGATCAGGGAGCTGGATCAATTCGGGGACACCGATTTCTCGAACCCCGACACGCGACTCTGGTGGTCGCGGACGATGCCCGGCCTCGACCTCGACGACCCCGAGGTGCAGGAATCGATCCGGAGCGCGACCCCGATGTCGATGGCGATGCTCGACGAGATGCGACGCCTGAGCCGCGAGGGCGAGCGTGCAGCCCGGCTCGTCCCCTCGGCGACCGTTATCATCCAGGGCACCCGAGACACGATCTCCCTGCCGCGCCATACGGAGAGGATGGCGAAACGCCTCTCCAACCTGGTCGCCTATCACGCGATCCCCGCCGATCACATGCTGCCGTTCGAGGCGTTTCCCTCCTGGTCCCAGGTAAGAGGGCTTGTCGAGGATGCCGTCGTGAATGCGTTTCCCGAGCTGCGGAACCCGGACGCCGGGTGAGCGGCACGTTGCGTCGGGCGGGCCTGGCCGTTCTCCTGCTCGCCCAGTTGGTGGCGGCGCTGCGCGTCATCGCCCGGCTGGCGGCGACAGCGTCCGGAGTGCGCATCGCCCACAGCGCGGCGTTGCCGGCCGACATCGCGTCGGTGACGGTACTGGTGCCGGTCCTCGATGAGGAGCATCGTCTCGCGCCGTGTCTCGCCGGGCTCTCCGCGCAGCCGCCGTCGGTAGCCGAGATTCTGGTAATTGATGGCGGATCGACCGACCGCACGCGAGACGTAGTTGCCGCCGCGGCGGTCAGCGACCCGCGTATCCGCTGGATCGACGCGGCACCGGTGCTTCACGGCTGGAACGGCAAGGCCTGGGGGCTGCAACGGGGGTTCGAGGTGCGGGATCGGGAAACGCAGTGGGTGCTCACGATCGACGCCGATGTCCGCCCGGGGCACGGCCTGGTCGCTTCCCTGCTCGCCCATGCCCGGCGGGAACGCCTCGATGCCTTCAGCGTCGCCACATCGCAGCGGGTCTCCGGTCTCGTCGAAGGGGTCGTCCATCCCGCGCTGCTGGCGAGCCTGGTCTACCGCTACGGCATTCCCGGCCGGGCGGTCTCCGATCCGGAGGCGGTGCAGGCCAACGGGCAGTGTTTCCTGGCCCGCGCGGATGTGCTCGATCGCATCGATGGATTCGCGAGCGGGCGGTACGCGATCTCGGAAGACGTGACGATCGCCCGCCAACTCGCGCGCCTGGGGATCCCGGTCGGGCTCTTCGAGCCGGAGCCGAAAGCGGGGCTGATCGAGGTCGAGATGTACGCCAGTGGACGGGATGCCTGGACGAACTGGACCCGCTCGCTGCCGATGCGCGACGAGCGGTCGGGCCGGGGGTGGTGGTTCAGGATGGCGGACCTGACGCTTGCCCTCGGCTTGCCGCCGCTGGTGCTGCTCACCGGCCTGCGCGGGATGCTGGAAGGGAGCCGCGACCGCTCGCTCGGGCAAACCTGCTTCCGGTTGAATGCCGGGCTGGTACTGATGCGGCTGGGGGTGGCGGCGGGCATGCGCCGGGCGTATCGAATTCCGCCCTGGACGTATTGGTTGTCGGTTCTGGTCGACCCCCTGACCGTGCTGAAGCTCTGGTCGAGTGCGGTACGACGTCAGCACACATGGCGTGGTCGGCCGGTTCGCAGGGGCTACAATGGCGGGTGAATGCGGCGCGCGCCTCAGGCATGCACGCGGGTACGCCATGGAGACCAGGGACAGCCATTGATGCAAGAGACCGCGACCTTCACCACTTCCCCGCTCACCGCCCGGCGTGTCGCTTCCGGAGTGCGCGCTCGCACCCTTTCGATCTGGTTCCTGATCGGCCATCTCGCGGCGCTCGCCTTCGGCCTCGCCGGGATGTTGATCGCGATCCCCAATCCCGACCTTTGGCGCAATTCCGAGCTTGGATTACGGACGTACGATTTTGGGATGACCTACGCGGGATCGCTGCACATCGTGTTTGGGGCGGCGGCCATGTTCGCCTACGGCATTCACGCGATCGGGCTCCGCAAGACGGCTCTGTTCTTCGCCTCGGCGGTGCCGCTCTCGCTGGCATCGGAACTGATCGGCACGAGCACCGGGGAGCCGTTCGGCAACTATGCCTACTCGTCGTTCCTGGGATACAAGGTTCTCGATCATGTGCCGTTTTCGATTCCTCTCTCGTGGTTCTATGTCGGCTTCGCGACCTATCTGATCGGTCATGCCCTCGCCGGGATGTGGAATGTCCGCCCGGTGTGGGCCTACGCGGTGCTGATCGGCGCCTGGCTTCTGACCGTGTGGGACCTGGTTCTCGACCCGGCGATGGCCCACGAATCGCTGGCCGTCCGGTTCTGGTCGTGGAGTGAAACCGGCCCCTATTTCGGCATGCCGCTCCAGAACTTCTTCGGCTGGACGCTGACGGCGATGATCTTCATGACCGTGGCGCGGATGCTCTGGATGGGCGACCCGACGATGGACCGGAGGGAGCTTCGGATCTGGTTTCCGTTTGTGGTCTTCGCCGCCAACATCGTGTTCGCTTCGGCTTTGAGCGCGAGCGTCGATCTTTGGATTCCGATCGTCCTGGCGGTCGTTTTCGGCCTGCTGCCGGCCGCGCTGGTGCTCGCTCCCGACCGAAAGTCCGCACGGCAAGCGTCGCCTTCCGTCACCGGGTAGCGCCAGAGCCCTGTGAAACCCGATGTGATCTCGTGGCGATTCCTTCGCCTGGCAGGACGCATGGCGCTGGCACGCAACGCCGAGACCGTCGTCGTCGGGCTGGATCACGTGCCTCGCCGAGGGCCGGCAATCGTGGCCGCCCGGCACTACCATCACCTCTACGATGGCGCGCTGCTGGTCTCGGCGATCGACCGCACGACCCACGTTGTGGCGGGGCTCGACTGGATCTCGAACCCTCTCCTGCGCACCGTGATGGAGCGGTTGTGCGCCGTCGCGCGGTGGCCGGTCGTCGTTCGCCCGGAGCATCCGGACTGCTCCTCCAGAGCGACCGCGGGGGCAGGTCGAGGAACGATCCTGCGCAGGGGCGCGCGCGATGTCGCCACCCTGCTCGGGGAGGACCGGGTCGTGATCGTCTTCCCCGAGGGATATCCGAACATCGATCCCGGTTTCACGCCGAAAGCCGGCGACGAGATGCTCCCGTTCGAGCGGGGGTTCCTGCGGCTGGCGACGATCGCTCAACGAGCGGGGGTTGGCGCAATCGCCATCGTGCCCGCCGGATTTGCGTACGAGCGTGACGGCCACGGCCGGTGGCGGATCGCGCTGCGGTTCGGGGAGCCCCGCTCCCTCATCCCGGGCGAAGAGACCGCCAGGCTGGCCGAAGAGATCGAAGCGGATGTGATCCGATTGAGCGCGTAGCTCTCCGCCTAGCGGCTCGCGCTGAGCTGGATGCGGGCCACAGAGCGCATGATGTACGGCATCTCCCGCACCTTGTGAAAGGTGGAAACGTGCGCCCGCTGTCTGAACACGTCGTATTCCAGCGCTTCGATCTGGCCGAGGATCTTGCCGTAGAGGTGGGCGCTGGCAAGCGTCGCAAATTGCCCGACGAGATCCAGCGAGGCGTAGCCCACGAGGGCGGATTCATAGAACCAGCGCGCGCGCTCGATCTCGAAGCGCATCAGCCCGGTGAAGTTTCCGGTCGGCGCCCCGGCGAGGATCGACGTGGGGTCGACCCCGAACGAGGCGAGATCTTCGAGCGGGAGGTAGAGCCGACCGAGCCGCGCGTCTTCCGCGACATCACGCAGGATATTCGTCAACTGCATCGCGATCCCGAGTTCGACGGCGTAGGGTAGGGCATCCTCGGAGCGGGCACCGAGGATCGGCGCGGTGATCAGCCCGACGGTTCCGGCGACGCAGTAGCAGTACTCCCGGAGCGCTTCCCAGGTCGGGTACTCGCGTTGCGTCAGATCCATGCGCACACCGGTGAAGAGATCCCGATTCGGCTGGATCGGTATCCCGTAGCGATCCCGGGTGTTCGCGTAGGCAATCGCCACCGGGTCGACCGGGTAGTCCAATTGTTCTTCCCAGGCCGCGAGGCGGGTCATCACCAGGTCCGTACCCAGTTCGTGCTCCCGATCGACGAGGTCGTCGGCGACGCGGCAAAAGGCGTACGCCGAATGGATCGCCCGTTTCTTGGCGGCCGGCAGCATCTGGCTGGCGAAGTAGAACGTGCGGCCATGGATCATCGTCAGGCGGCGGCACGCTTCCCAGTGCGAGCGCTGCACCGCGGCCAACGTCGGTCGGGGCCCTGGAGTCGGATGCACCTTGGCTGCGGGAGAGACGGTGAAAGGAAGGTCTGTAACATCCGAGGGTCGGGGTGGAACTTCAGGTTGGAGCATATCGACGGTTTCCTGCGCGACTGATCCGGCTGGGAAAGCGGCGCAAACGCGGTGGCGCGAACGCTACCGGTTCACACGTGGTCAGACGAAGATTGTCACCCAATGATGAGCGAACCGCATGTGGAGACGATCCGGATTGGTCGCCCACCAGGGAACCCTGCTGGTTTATACACTGGACCCCTTGAATGCGCGATGCCTCTGGAACAGGATACATCGCGGAATCAGCGAGCGCGCCCTTTCAGGGTATGCTTCCTCCAGTCATGGCGACACGCGTCGCCGGGGGGATGACCGTGCCCGGAGCCGGGTGCCTGGTGGGGGACAGCGTTGCCGGTTCGCGATGAAGCCAACCAGGATCGACCCTTCGCGGCGCCCGCCGGCGAAGAACCCGCACGACCGTTGCCTGACGACCGGATGTTCCACCCCGCGCCGTACCCGGCGCCATCGGAACCGGCAGTGGCTTCGCGTCCGGATCCGTCGCCATCGTCCCCCCAACCGATGATCGAGTCCGGGCGGGTGTTCGCCTTCTCCCGTCGGCGAACCGTCCCGCGCACGCTATTCCGGAACTGGCCGGTCGCAATCCCGCTGCTCTTGTTCGCGATCGCGGCGGCGATCGTCCCCACGATGACGGATGTCGCGACGACCGATGACTGGGCCTATACCCGATCGGTCGAGATTTTGTACTGGGACATCCGGTTGACGATGTTCCCGGTGGTCGCCGCGACGGCGGTCGGGCAGGTCTTTTGGGGCGGGCTGTTCGCGCTCGTCTTGGGGATGGAGCTGGGGGTGATGCGCCTCTCGACCGTGGTGATGGTCGGGATCGGCGCGATCGCGCTCTACACCATCCTTCGCCAGTTGGGCGTGAGCCGGAGCCGCTCTGCACTCGGGATGGCGGTGTATCTCTTTAACCCGCTCTCGTTCATCCTCTCGTTCACGTTCATGACCGACCCTCATTTCGCGTCGGTGATGCTCATGTCGGTTGCCTTCTTCCTGTTTGGGCTCACCCCGGAGCGTCCGCGTCCATGGGCGATTGTGCTCGGATCGGTGTTCGCGGGTTACGCCTTCTGGATTCGGCAGCAGGGCGCGTTCATTCCGGTTGGCGTGGTCTCGTATCTTGTCGCGTCGCGCCGGCTCTGGATCAACTGGCGCTCCGTCCGGCTCGCCGCCCAGGTCGTGGTCGCGCCGGCACTGATGCTGCTGATCTACTACGGATGGCTGTACTGGATCAATGATGTGCCGGATGTCCAGGAAGGGTTCCTCAACCGGGCCAGGGGTTACGGCTGGGACGGTACCTGGTTCCTGCTCCGCTACCTGACCTATTTCGAGCTTGCCTACCTCGGCGTCTTCCTCGTGCCGCTGACGATCGCCCTGCTGCCGGGATTCCGGGGTCGCGCCGGCGAGGTGCTGTTCTCGTCGCCGTTCGGGTTCTGGGCCTTTGTCGGCTGGATCGGCGTGGCGATCAGTGGGCTCTACCTGCTCACCCAGCAAGAACGGCGGATGCCGTATATCGGCCAGTTCCTCGGGGCCGGAGGCTTCGGCCCTGGAGACGTTCCTGGCCCCCGGCAGCGGCTGATCGAGTGGTCATGGTTCTACGATGTGTTGACGATCGTCTCGGTTGGGGGTGCGATCCTGCTCGGACTCGTGCTCTGTCGCCGGCTGGTCGATGAGCGGACGCCCGAGCGCGCGGCGGCCGGTCTGGTCGGCATGGTCGCGCTGTGGCAGGTGATCGGAATCCTGCCGCCCTCCTACCAATACCTTACACGCGGGGGATCGCTGGATCGCTACTTGCTTCCGCTTGTCCCGTTGACGATAGCCCTGGTGTTGTGGGCGGTTCGCGACGTGCGGCTGATCCAGCCCCTCGCCTGGCTCGTGGTCGCCCTCTTTGCGGTTGTCTCAACGGCGGGGACCCGCGATTATCTGGTCTACATGGACGCGGTATGGGCGATGGCGAGGGAGGCGAACCAGGCCGGGGTGGCCAACGAGAAAATGGATGCCGGATCGGGGTGGGATGGCTACCATCTTTACACCGACATGGTCGAGCAGAACATCACGCGCAACATGTCGCCGTCCCGGTCACCGTGGTGGATCAACTTCTACGCCAAGCAAACCGACTCGACCTACATCGTCTCCACCAGCCCGAACTGGCGGCCCGGATACGTGGTCGTGACGCAGCGACCATACGATCAATGGCTCGAAGACGATCCGGTTTCCGTCTATCTCCTGCGCAAGCAGGAAGCGCCCTGGCCACCACAACCATGAGCTCACCCTTCGCTGGCGCGCTCCTGGTGCAGTCACGTTGACGTGGGTGGAGCGAGAGAACCCTCCGGGTGGGCCCGTGCCCGCCCGGAGGTCATGATCGGGACACAAGTGAACGACCCCAACGGCACGGCCCCTTTCAACCCACCGACCAGTGTCGACCAGGCCAATTCCGGATCGCACGGCTACCGGCCCGATCGATATGCGGATTCGCTCCAGACCCGGATGGTCCACGCGGGATCGGACCGGTCCCAGCCGATTCGGCCGATGACCGAGCCAATCGTGCAGAGCTCGGTCTATGCCTTCGATGAACCTCCCGTCTTTGCGCACCCCTCGGGCGGAGCGGTGCCCCAACCGATGTACAGCCGGGAGCATTTCCCCAACGTCACCGCCCTTGAAGTGGCGGTCGCGGAGCTGGAAGGTGCCGACGCCGGGTATGCCGTGGCCTCCGGGATGGCCGCGATCGCCCACGTCCTGATGACGCTGCTCTCACAGGGCGACCACATGATCGTCGCCGAAGGGTCGTACTGCGATACAGAGCTGTTGATGCACCGGATCCTGGGCCGTTTCGGGATCGCAACGTCGGTGGTCTCGCGCTGCGACCACATCGCGATGGAGCGGGCGATCACCGAGCGCACCCGTTTGATCTTTGTCGAGACGATCGCCAACCCCAGCATCGAGGTTTGTGATATCGCTGGGCTGTCCGCGATCTGCAGGCGACACGGGGTCATCCTCGTCGTCGACAACACCTTTGCGACCCCGGCGCTCTGCCGCCCGCTCGAGCACGGGGCCGACCTCGTGATCCACAGCGCGACCAAGTTCCTCGGCGGCCACCACGATTTGACCGCCGGGATCATCGTCGGGCGTGCCGGCCTGATCGAGGAGATCCGGCCCATCGGCTATCTGCTCGGTGCGCTTCTCGGCGCGTTCGACGCCTGGCTTGGGTTACGGGGGGTGCGCACGCTGGCACCACGAATGGCCTGGATCAGCGCCTCGGCCCAGCGGATCGCCGAGTTCCTGGCCGCTCATCCGGCGGTGCGCCATGTCAGCTATCCGGGACTGGCGACCGGAGCCGATGCCGAACTGGTGCGGTCGCTGCTTCCGAACGGCGCGGGCGGGATGATCCTGATTCACCTGGATGGTGGGGTTGACGCAACCGAGGCGGTGGTTCGGGAGCTGAAGCTGATCCAGTTTGCGCCGAGCCTCGGTGGCACGGTCACCACCGTCTGCTATCCCCCGGTCGGGCGGATGGGCGTCTATGACCCACATCTCTCCAGCGGGCAGTTGCGACTGTCGGTCGGTCTCGAAGCGGTGGACGACATCATCCGCGATCTCGACCGGGCCCTCCGCTCATTCATGGCAATGGGTAGTGACGTGGTCCTTCACCAGGCAGAAACGGAGCGCACGATATGAGTAGGCCGACTACCGCGCTCGTTACCGGGGGCGCCGGCCTCATTGGGTCCCATATCGTCGATGCCGCGCGTGCCGAGGGCTGGCAGGTCCGGATCCTCGATGCTCTGGAGCGGCAGACGCACCCGCAGGGCAAACCGGCCTGGGTGCCCGACGAGGTCGACTTCCTGCGCGGGGACGTGCGCAATCGCCGGGATTGGGAGCGTGCGCTCGACGGTGTCGACATCGTCTTTCACGAGGCGGCCTACGGCGGCTACATGCCCGAGATTGCGAAGTTCATCCATGTCAACTCGTACGGAACGTCACTTCTGCTGGAGACGATCCGGAACCACGACCTGCCGGTCCGCAAGGTCGTGGTCGCCTCGTCACAGGCGGTCTACAACGAGGGCGCGTACGCCTGCCCCGAGCATGGGCACTTCTATGGGACGACACGTCCGGTCGCGCAGCTCGAAGCGGGCGATTACGCCGTCCATTGCCCCGTCTGCGGGACCGCCTCGATTCCGGTGCCGACGGATGAAGGTGCTCCCATGGGTGGCGAGAACGTGTACGCCATCAGCAAGGCCGATCAGGAGCGTCTCGTGATCTCATATGGCCGCGCGTCGGGTCTGCCAGTAGTGGCGCTCCGCTACTCCTGCACCTACGGCCCCCGACAATCGCTGTTCAACCCCTACACCGGGGTGATCGCGATCTTCTGCACCCGGCTCCTGAACAACCTTCCCCCCGTGGTCTACGAGGACGGGCGTCAATCCCGCGACTTGATCTTCGTCGAGGACATCGCGCGCGCGAACATTCTTGCGGCGACGGACGACCGGGCAAACGGCCAGATCATGAACGTCGGCACCGGCAATTCCGTCGCGATCGGCGACCTGGCAACGATGCTCGCCGAGCGTCTGGGAAAAGCTATCGGCCCGGACATTCCCGGGGAGTTCCGACCCGGCGAGATGCGTGCCCTGATCAGCGACATCTCTCGCATCGGTGAGCTTGGCTTCAAGCCGCGTGTAACGCTCGAAGCGGGGATCGACCGCTACATCGGCTGGATCGCCGAGCAGGGCGATGTTGGCGAATACTTTTCCGCTGCCGAGCGACGCCTGCGTCAGCGCCAGATCGTCAGGAAAGCGCGCTTCGGAGCGACGGCATGACCATGAATGCGACCCCACAGGTTACGGCGGCGGTCGTCATTCCCTGCCTGAACGAGGAAGCCTCGATCGGCGACCTGGTACGGGAGGTTCGCGAGGCAGTGGAGAACTCTGGTCTTCTCGCTGACCCGGTGGTGATCCGGGTCGTTGACAACGGAAGCACTGATGAGACCGCGAACCGCGCCGCCGAGGCGGGGGCTCAGGTCATACGCGAAACACGCCGGGGCTACGGCAGGGCATGCCTGACCGGTGTTCTCGCCGGCCCGGATGTCGATGTCATCATCCTGATGGATGGAGACCGAAGCGATCAGCCTGCAGAGTTGCCCCTGCTGCTTGCGCCGCTGCTCGCCGGCGAGGCGGACCTTGTGATTGGCTCGCGGCTCCTCGGCTCCTACGAGCCGGGATCGCTGTTGCCGCAGCAGATCTTCGGCAACCGCGTGGCTGCGGTGTTCCTGCGGATCGTGTACGGGGTAAGGGTCACGGACATCGGGCCATTCCGCGTCATGCGCCGCGAGCGGCTGCTGGCGCTGGGGATGCGCGAGATGACCTACGGCTGGTCGATCGAGATGATCGCCCGCGCCGCCAAAGGTGGGCTGAAGGTCCGGGAGGTGCCGGTCAGTTATCGCAAGCGGGCCGGTGGAGTCTCAAAGGTGAGCGGCAATCTCCGGGCATCGCTCAAGGCCGGGTACCGGATCCTGCTTGCGATCGTCCGGGCCCGGCGCGATTCCCTGCCCCTGCCGGACGATCTGCGGGAATGGCAGCGAGGGGCACCGAACGCATGACGGGCCATCGCCGGGCTGACGACCTGCTCATGATCGCGGCGCGTGCGCCGGTCGCCGGGGCGACCAAGACCCGCCTCGGCAAAGCGATCGGGATGGACAATGCCGCAACCCTCTACCGGGCGTTCCTGCGGGATTTGGCGGCCCGGTTCGACCGGGAAGGCAACGGGTTCGACCTCGCCTGGACCTACTCACCGCCTGAATGTGATTTTCGCGCCGAGCTGGAAGGGGTCACGGGAGTCAGCTCTCGCTTCGCCCGGTTCGTGCCCCAGAGCGGGCCGGACTGGGGCGTTCGCCAGCTCAATCTCCTGCGTTGGGGAGGGGATCAGGGGTATCAGCGGATGATCCTGATGGCGTCCGACTCCCCGCATCTTCCGCCCTCGCTGATCGCGTCCGGATTCGACCTGTTGCGCCAGCACGACATCGTGCTGGGAAGGGTGCGGGACGGGGGGTACTACCTGATCGGCGAGCGGGGGTTTCACGATGTGCTGAGCGCGGTCGCGATGAGCACCGCGTCGGCGGCGGACGATATCGTGGCGCGGAGCCGCGAGTTGGGTTTGGCCGTTGGCGAACTTCCGATGACGTTCGATATCGATGAGCGCCCGGATCTCGATGAGTTGATCACGACGCTGCAGGTGGACCGGCCACTGTGTCCGGCAACCTGGGAGGCATTGGATCGACTCGGGCTGATGAACGATCCGGCCACCGCATGACGGCACCTGCAAGGCGATGGGGCAGGAGCGTGTCGTGGTGATACCGGGATCAGCATGACGCTTCACTTCACACTTCATTGGAACGAGACTAAATCGTTCTTTACAGGTACCAGGTACTGCGTAGCGCGACTCCCAGACCGTGAAGGCACCGGCTGAGGGCTCCTCTGTCAGCGTGGAGCGTCGTACCGCACACCCTCGATCCCGAGCAGCGAGCGCTTGATCTCCGACCCGCCCGTGTACCAGCCCAGGTTGCCGTTCGAGAGCACGATCCGGTGGCAGGGGATGACGATCGGGATCGGGTTTCGTCCGAGCGCGTTGCCGACCGCGCGCGACGCCCTCGTCTTGCCGATCCGATCGGCAATCCGTCCATAGCTCGTGACCTTGCCATACGGGACGTTGGACGTGGCTTCCAGAACATCCCGGGTAAACGGCGTCAACCCGTGGAGATCGACCTCAAGATCGAACCGGTCGCGGTCGCCGGAAAAATACTCGTCAAGCTGCGCGACCGCGGGCGCGATCGACGCCTGGCGCTCGGTGGCCATGATCCGACGTGATTCCATCTGATGGATCGGAGCGTAGGCGTCGTGGTGCGTGAGGAACGAGACTTCGCAGACGCCGCTGTCTGTGGCCGCGATCAATAGCGGTCCAACCGGGGTGTCCATGAATCCGTAGCGGGCCTCCCGCATCCCGAGCGCGTTGGCTGTGTTCGGCCGATCGTCCGGGATCGTGCTTGCCAGATGGCCGGTCGCCTGGTCGAACACCAGCTCGCATCGCTCGAACGAACGGAGCATGTTCCCGCAGTAGCCGCACGTCGCGACATGTCCCTGGAGCCACGCTGCGTCCGGTGGCGAGAGCTCGCCGAGCACCATCGCGGGCATCGCTTCTTCGGCGATATCGCACGGGTCGACATTGGGGCGGGCAGCGCGGTCTTCCAGGCCAATGCCGAAGTCTGCGATCGGTGCCTGATCGTGATCGGCGGGGGGAGATTGGGTCATCAGGGTATCCGTTTCCAGGGAGAGTATGGTTGAGGGCACGGAAACGTATGCGTGCCCGTTGCGGGCGATGAGATTGCGATCGGCTTTGCCGGTGACCATCGCTCAGCCCTCCAGTCGATCGGCGAACTGGCCCCGGAGCTTGCGGAGCGCCTCGTGCACGTTTGCCCTGGCCGCTTCTTCCGAACAGTTGAGGGTGTCGGCGATCAGATCATAGCCGAGGCCATGGTGTTTCCGCAGGACGAGGGCGACCCGTTGCTTCGGCGGGAGCTTGGCGACGAAAACCTCGACCTCGCGAAGGAGATCGCGCGCATCGATCGCCCGGGCATTGTCCGGCAACTCCGCGCGAAGCGTTTGCTCGTGCGCCTCGCTGAGGGGATTCTCGCGGTTCCGCTTGCGCCGGTCGCTGATGAACGTGTTGGACGTGATCCGGTAGAACCACGCCCGATGATTGGCGTCCGCCGGAAGTTTCGGAAACGCCCGGAACGCCTTGAGCAACGTTTCCTGATACAGGTCGTCGGCATCGGACTTGTTGCAGGTGAGCTGCCAGGCGAACCGGTAGATCTCGTTTCCAATGGTCTCGACGACTGCCCCAAAGGTCGGCGCCGGCATGGGCCGCGAGCCGACCTCCCGGACCTGCGAGTCGGCCGGTGGTCCACCATTGCGGACCGGGGCGGCCGCAGTCAATGTCGCGTCGGTCATGTCGTGGAGTGCCTCCACCTGGCTGGTTCCGCGGTACCCATCGATCGGTACCCGGCGCACCATCGCGCGGTCGGGCACCACATGCATTGTCCCGCTCTATACAACCGTCCGGCGGCGCATTCGTGAGATCGCCAGAGACCACTTCATTATGCCGCCCGGCTCGTGAACGCGGTCTCTGCGGTGCGCGGGGAGCCCCTGGCGCGCCGCAACATCGAGCCTGTCATGGGCTTGCGGTGAGCAGTTCGAGTGGTAACGTGGCGCCAGCTTGACCCTTGCACACTTCGGGGACGGGAGCGATCCAAACGATGTCCGAGCAATCCACTCCGGTCCGGACGATGCGTGAATGGGCATTCGAAACCAGCCACTCGTATCCGGAGCCCTTCACCGATGCACGCGTGTCCGCGACGTTCACTGACCCCGCCGGCAGGGAGTCGACGATCGAGGCATTTTACGACGGCGACCTCACCTGGCGGGTCCGCTTCAACCCCGGTATTGCCGGTCGCTGGAGCTGGCGGATGAGCTCGATTCCACCGAATCCCGATTTCCAGCAGGATGGCGAGTTCACCGCTGGGCAGGCGGAGGTGCGCGGGTTCCTGCGCTCGACCCCCGGCGAGGGATGGGGGTTCACCTGGGAATCGGGCGCGCCGGTCTTCATTCTGGGCGACACGACCTACCACCTCTTCGGCATGGCGCACAACAGCGGTGACGGCGCTCGCGAGGTACGGGCCTTCATGGAGCGCCGGGCGGCTCAGGGGTTCAACCTGCTGCGGATACGGGTGCCCGTCAGTCCCTTTCACCCGCCTGACGGCCACAGCTCGTGGCAGACACAGCGGCTCTGGCCGTGGGGTGGGAGCGAGCAATCCCCCCGCTTCGATCGGTTCAACCTGCCGTACTTCAAGACCATCGACGCCGTGTTGGGCTGGGCCGATGAGCTGGAAATCGGGGTCGAGCTGATCATGGAGGGCTGGGGATTCGAGTTTCCGTTCAACAGCCGCAACATCTTCGTGCCGGAATGGGAGGAGCTCTGGTTGCGCTACCTCGTGGCGCGCTTCGACGCGTTCGGCTGCGTCATGTTCTGGACGCTGCAGAACGAGTACGAGTATTACCCCAATGGGGATTGGCACTATGGAACGAACAACGCGGTCTGCGACCGGTGGGCGATCCGTGTCGGCCACCTGATGCGGCGGATCGCGCCGCACGGGCACATCATCGCGGTCCACAACGGGCCGGTGACGCCATCGTTCGGAAAGCGCTTCGCCAGCGATCCATACGTGATCGACACGGTCATGTTC
>CADCWJ010000674.1 GCA_902806365.1 uncultured Thermomicrobiales bacterium | reverse complement strand
AGCGTCGGCACTCACGATCAGGAGACCAGGATGACCCAGGCGGCGACGATCGAGGCACTGATCTTCGACATGGACGGCACACTGGTGGACAGCGAGCCCTTTGCCGCCCGCGCCTGGTCGGACTGGCTGGGACAGCATGGCCATGCCCTGCGGGACGATGTCCTCGGCCAGATGTATGGCCTCCGCTTATTGGAGGGCGCGGCGGTGATCCGCCGCGAGTACGGCATCACGCTCCCCGTCGAGGAGATCGCGACCGCACAAGATAGCTTGCGGATCGCGGCGCTGAGGGGGAATCTGAAGCCGTTGCCGGGCGCCGATGCGATCTTGGCCGCGGGTCGCGCGGGCGGCTTGCGACTCGCTCTGGCGACATCGAGCCTGCGGCACCATGCCGACTTGACGCTAGCGGAGACGGCGATGTCCGGCCTCTTCGACGCCGAGGTGACGGGCGACGAAGTGGAGCGGGGGAAGCCGGCACCAGACATCTTCCTCCTCGCGGCCGAGCGCCTCGGAGTATCACCGGCCGCATGCGTCGTGTTCGAGGACAGCCCGGCCGGGGTGTCGGCCGCGCTGGCCGCCGCGATGCGGTGCGTCTGGGTGCCGGGCCCCGCCCATGCCGGGGTCACACTCGATCCGCCACCGACTGTCCGATTGGATGATCTGGGCGAGGCGATCGCTTGGTTGGCGAGCGCAGGTGTCCGGATGCCCGGCGGCATGGAACGGAGTGTCTGAGACCCGGATCAGCACGGGAGCCGCCAGGACCTTCACGCGCGGAAGTTGCCCACACGAGAGATCGCTGCACTAGACTTGGGGAACCGGGAGAAGTCGGCTCGACCACCGACCGCGAAGGAGAAGAGGATATGACGGTCCGAGTCTACCTGACGGCGGTGCGGGTCTATCCCGAGGGTCCCCAACCGGGTGACCTCGCGGCGGAGCGATTCTTCGTCCATGCCTCGGACGTGCCCGAATGCTGGGTCGAGACCGAGAGCGGCAGCGTGCCGGACCTTGGCCGCACGGTCACCTTCGCGTTCACCCGGCCGATGGGTCTGGGATTCGGCCGGATCACTGGGACGATCGAGCGTAAGGTCCGCAAGGGCAAACGGGGAGACGCGGAAGCGGTTGCCTCTCCTCGGACCTCTGACTCCTCCGGACCACCCGAATAGCCAGCATCATCACGCTGTTCGGCGCTCGCCATAGCCTGGCCGGGTGGTCGTGTGCGGACCTCACGGGAACATGCACTTGGCACCGGTAGCCAGGACTTCCTAGCGGGTCCAAATCGGTTCCGTTTGGCGTGTGGACGTGTCCGGTTCGCCCTACAATGAGGCGTGATACACCGCCGTCGCGCGCTGTGATCGACCGATCCCGGTATCGGGGTCGGACGGAACGGTGCCGATCGCCAGCCAGGTCCCGAGGTCCAGAGAGGTGAGCGCCCCGTGTTGGAACAGGTCACCGGCATCCGCCTCGACACCGTAGAGACGCTCGACCGGGTTCTTCGACTGACGGCTCGGGCTGCTGGCGGCACGGTTTCTGTTTTGCTGGGCACCGACGAGTGGGCTGAGACCTTCCGGATGGGGCATGTGCCGGCGTCCGATCGTAATCGTTCGGAGAACGACGACCCGGATCGAGTCGTGATCAAACACCTCTGTCGCGAGATCGCGACCTCTGGGGACACGCTGGAAGTTCCCGACCTGCACCTACAGGCGATCAGTCTGCCCACGCATGATGAATCGAGCGAGGTCCGCGCCTTGATTGGCGTGCCCATCCGGGACCATAAGGACGGTCTTGCCGGTGCCGTCTGCCTCTCGTACCCACGTCCTCGCGACTGGACGGGTGACGATTGGGCGGCCCTGACGGACGCCCGCGAGTTGGTCGAGTCCCACCTTCGTCTGGTGGCTGAGCAATCGCACGTCCGGTCGGCGCCCGACACGAGTGAGGCGGCCTTCCGACAGATGGTCGACGAGAGTGGAGGCGGTGTCGTCACCGGTACGACCGACGGCAGTATCACCTATGCCAATGACGCCTATCTGCGGATCGTTCGCCGTCGCCGGGAAGAGCTTTTGGATGGCTCGCTGCGGTGGACGGACCTGACCCCGCCCGAGTGGCGAGCCGCCGACGACCTCGCGATCACCCGTGCCGAGCAGGGATTGCCCATCGAGCCATATGAGAAGGAATACGTGTTGCCGGACGGGAGCCGGGTGCCGGTCCTGATCGCCACGTCACGGTCGCGGAGTGGCGAACTGATCGGCAGCGTGATCGACATGACGGACCAAGTCACCGCCCGGCGTGCCCTCGTCGATACCGAATCTCGTCTCCTGCTTGGGATGCACGCGGGCAGGATGAGGACATGGGACCTGGACATCGACTCCGGCAAGGTGGCCTGGCTGAACCCCGGGCACCACGTTGAGGGCCCCGAACCGGCGAACTGGGACGATTTTCTCGCCGCGGTCGAACCGGACGATATGGCCATCACCCGGCAGGTGATCGGAGACGCGGTCGCCTCGGGAGCAACATTTCAGTTGGAGTTCCGGTGGGCCGATGGCGGCTCGGGTGGGCGGTGGTCCTTCTGCGCCGGCAGCGTGGTTCCCGATGCGACCGGGAAGACCCGCAGGATCGTTGGGATCGACATCGATATCACGGCCCGCAAGCGTCTGGAAGAGGAACGCCGGGCGTTCATCGATGCCCTGGAGCACGACCTCAAGAACCCAATCGCCGGGATGCAGATGCAGATCCAGCTCCTGAGGCGTCGCCATGTCCGAGGGGACATCTTTGATCCGGACGACCTTGACGCGCGGCTGGGGGCCATTGACCAGAGTATCCGGCGGGTATCGCGCCGTATCCAAGAGCTGGCCGAGTATTCCCGGCTCGAGACGGGACTACAGATCCAGTTGCGGTTAGAGACGAGCGACCTGGTCGCCATCGTGCTGCGAGCACTCGAAGAGGCTCAGGCGGCCACCGGGCAACACCGGATCACGCTTGCCACGCCGGTCCCACCGGCGATCGGGATATGGGACGGGGAGCGGCTCGAGCGCGTGTTCGCGAACCTCTTCACCAATGCGGTCAAATATAGCCCCGCTGGTGGTGACATCAGTGTCGAGATCAGGGGCGTGGGGGACGAGGTAGAGGTCGAGGTGACCGACGAAGGGATCGGCATCCCCGCCGCCGACCTGCCGACGTTGTTCGACGCGGGCCGGCGGGGGACCAACGTCGGCACCATCCGGGGGTCCGGGATCGGCTTGGCCGGTTCAGCGGCCCTGATCCGCCTCCACGGAGGGTCGATCGAGGTCGCGAGCGAAATCGGCCGCGGGTCAACCTTCACGGTCCGCTTGCCCGT
>CADCWJ010000673.1 GCA_902806365.1 uncultured Thermomicrobiales bacterium | reverse complement strand
GTGCAGCTACACGTCCAACCATCGCACCAGCGCTGCCATTGCTCCGCGTTCCTCCTGCTGGCCACAAGCCCGATTCGGGGTGCCATTTCCGGAATGCGCGATGGATAGGATTATCACGCCTTTCCGATCGAGTGGGCGGGATGCCAGCAAACGTTTTGGCAGACCCCCACCCGGGCGCGGATGTCCGATAGCATGGCAGCATGCACCGGCACCGGGCACCGCGCGGCCTGGCCGGAGACTCCGGGTACGCGAGTGGGGCGGTCTGGCGGCATGTCCGCGCCCGTGGTGATGACGGGAAGGAGAGACGCGGCTATCGTTCCGAACAATGCAGTCGGTCGAATTGTTGCCGGGAGGGTTCTCGTGCAGAAGGTCATCCTTGGAAACACGGGACTTCCTGTTTCCCGGATCGGTTTGGGAGGATATCCCTTCTCCGGTGTCAACCGGGCACGCCACTGGGACCCATACTCGGCGGCCGGCCGGTCGACGGTGACTGCGACGATCCACCGGGCACTCGACCTCGGCATCAATTACATCGACACTGCCCCCGGATACGGTGCTGGTCATAGCGAGCGCATCATCGGCGAGGTCATGCGAACCCGCCGGGCCGAATGCGTGCTGGCAACCAAGGTCGGGTGGCAGGGACTCGACAAGGCGGCCGTGAAAGAGGGCGTCCGGGCCAGTCTGGAGCGGCTCGGGACACCATACGTCGATGTGGCGCAGTTTCACGGGGGCATGTACACCGAGGCGGACTTCGCGCACATCGTGCATGGCGGCCCGCTCGACGCTCTCAGGGAGTTGCGGCAGAGTGGCGAGGTGCGTTTCATCGGGCTGACGGCGGAGGAGCCGTGGACAGCGCGCCCCTTCTTGGAGAGTGGCGAGTTTCAGGTCGTGCAGCTCGCCTACAACCTGATCTATCAATCCGCCGCCCTCCACGCGCTCGACGAGGCGAGGCAACGGGGGGTCGGTGTGGTCACGATGCGCACGATGACGTCGGGGATCCTCCAGCACATCCTTGCGTCCCTGGCGCCCGAATGGGTACGGGCGCGCGATCCGTACGAGGTGTGCCTCGCCTTTGTGCTCTCCGATCCACGCGTCCATGTCGCGCTCGTCGGAATGCGGTGGCCGGAGGAAGTGGAGGACAACATTCGACTCATGGAGGCGTTCGAAGCGCGGCTTGATGTCTCGACGGTTCCCCGGCTGACCGCCGGCATCTACGGGTCGGAAGACGCCGAAGCGGATCGGGAGGCCAGCCGTGACTGACGAAAGGGGGGAACCGTCCGGGGTGCGATGGGACGTCCTGACGATCGGGCATCTCAGCCGTAACCGGTATTGGGGTGAGGCCGACGACCGGGCGTACCGTGAGCCGCTCTGCACCAGCACGCTGCTCCGGAGCGCCGGGCACACCGTGGTGGTCGATCCCGGGCTTTCGCCCGAAGAGATGCTTCGCGTGCTGGACCGGCGGGCGGGCCTGGCGCCGGATTCGGTCGACATCGTGTTCCTGACCCATTTTCACGGGGACCACCGCGTCGGCCTTGCGGCGTTTCCAAATGCTGTGTGGTGCATGCCATCTGCTGAGATCGAGCTTGCGGAAACCCTGCTCGCGCTTGGCAGCCCGGACCGCCAGGTGCTGGACCTCATCCGTCCGGCCGGGCCGGAACTCATCCCCGGCATCAGGGTCATCGCGACACCGGGACATTCGGTCGGTCACGCGTCGCTGGCGTTCGAAAGCGAGGGGATGCGCGTCGTCGTGGCGGGAGACGCCGCAATGACGCGGGACTTCTTCCGCCATGACGACTACTACTTCAATACGGTTGATCCGGAAGCAGCGGTGGCCTCGATCGCGACCGTCGCACGCGAGGCCGACGTGGTCGTGCCGGGCCACGACAATTATTTTCTCAACCGTCCTTCATCCTGACGCCGGAGCGACGGTCCAGGGAGGGACGAGGGCCGGACCAGCACCCGGAGGTTCGCCCGCCTCGGCAAGCCGTTCGATCCCGAACTCGCGCAGCGTTTCCAGCATGGCGAAGCGTGGCTCACCATCCGGACCGACCGACCGACGGAGCAGGCTTTGATCCAAGAGCGTCTGGATCCCGTCAAGGACGTCTGTCTCCAGGTCGTCGGTCGTATTCGCGACGCCCTCCGCTGCCTCGATGGATCCGCTCCCAGCAAAAACGGAGACCCGGCGAAACAGGGCCTGTTCATCCGCGGCCAGGAGATCGTGGCTCCAGGCGATCGTGGCGCGCAGCGTCTGCTGGCGACCGGGAAGGTCTCGCGCACCACCAGTGAGCAACTTCAGCCGCCGGTCGAGGCGCCCCAGCAACGACGCCGGTTCCAGCATCCGGATGCGCGCCGCCGCCAGCTCGATCGCCAGCGGGAGACCGTCCAGTCTCGCGCAGATCGCCGCCACCGATGCGGCATTGTCCGGCGTCAGCGCAAAGTCGGGCCGGATCGCCGCTGACCGCTGCAGGAACAGCATCACGGTGTCGACAACCGCCAGTTCTTCCAGCGGTGGCAAGCGCGACAGGTCGGGAACCGCGAGCGGTGGCACCGCATATTCGTGCCCTCCCCGCAACCTCAGGGATGCGCGGCTCGTCACGAGAATGTTGAGCCGCTCGCAGTTTCCGAGCAAATCGGCAACGACCGGTGCCGCGGCCATGACATGCTCGAAGTTGTCGAGCACCAGCAGGAACCGCTTGGGCGAGAGGTGATCGACAAGGGCGTCGCGAAGCGACGACCCGCCCGATTCCCGCACGCCGATCGTCGCGGAGATGGTCGGCAGGACCAGGTGAGACTGCTCCAGCGGCGCGAGATCGACCAGGAACACGCCGTCATCGAACGACTCCGACATCTCCGCGGCCGCCTGCAGGGCGAGCCGGGTCTTGCCGGTTCCGCCGACGCCGGTCAACGTCACCAGACGCACCTCTTCTCGCGAAAGCAGGTCCTTGAGTTCGCGGATGCCGGCATCCCGGCCGACTAGGGGATTCGGCTGAATCGGGAGGTTGGTCGGATGGCGTTCCAGGCTCTTCAGGGGCGGGAAGGTGCTGGGCAGTCCCTCGACGACGACCTGTGCTACCTGCTCCGGTTCCAGGAGATCCCGTAGCCGATGCCGCCCAAGGTCACGAAGGGTGACGCCATCGGGCAGGTGCGATTCCACCCGGCGCCGCACGATGTCGCTAAGCAGAACCTGCGCTCCGTAGCCAACCGAGAGCAGCCGGGCAAGGCGGTTCAGGCACGGCGCCACGACATAATCGCCGCCGACCGGAGTTGCCTCCCCGAGGTGGACGGCCATGCGAACGCGAATCGAGCCGGTTTGGGTCCAGGGCTCGACGGCAAGTTCGCGCTGCGCGGTCACTGCCGCGGCGACTGCATCCGCTGGTTCGGCAAATGCCGCGAGATATGCATCGCCGATGGTCTTGAAATGATGGCCCCGATTGCGGCGGATGACGTCACTGAGAATGTCGTTGTGTCGCGCGGTCGCGGCCCACATCGCAGCGGCATCTCGCTCCCACAGCCTGGTACTGCCCTCGATGTCGGTAAAGAGGAAGGTGACATGTCCGGAGGGCAGGTCGGTCATGAGCCATATCCCGATGGTGGCCGGATATTGAGATTGGGGCTACCGACCGGATAGTAACACTCCACAAACCCTGGAAACAGTTCGCGCCCGACAAGGTTCGCCTTCGCATGTGAAGGGGCTGCCTCCTCCCGGGAGGCGCTGTCTGTGGCACCGCTATTGGACCGACCCGGACTCCGCACGGCCGGTTGGCCGGTTTCGGAG
>CADCWJ010000672.1 GCA_902806365.1 uncultured Thermomicrobiales bacterium | reverse complement strand
CGATGATCGCGATGTTGCGGAGATCGGCGCGGCGCGTGATCTGGACGGTGTCGGTCATGGATTGGTTCTTTCGGATATGGCGGTCGCGCGGGCGGCCGATGGGGCAAGGCCGGATCGGCGTTCGCCAGGGGCGCGACGAGGCTTGGCAACGTGCATGGGAGCTTGAGGAAACGGCCCGCACGGACGAATGACAGCACAAGACCCGTGCCGCTGGAACACGGGCCGCGCTCCGCCTTCGATTGATGATTAAAGCGTACCACAGCCGAGTGGCACGAACATTACGGCAAGGTGCAGGCGCTTGTGGGGGACGAGCCTGCAGCCGCCGCAGCCGCTTTGGGCGGGACCGTATCGCGGTTACACGAGCCCGCCGCCGAGGATCAGCCGGAACACTCCCCAACCCAGGAACACGCAGCCGAAGATAACCGCCAGGGCCGCCACCGTCCGCTCCTGTTCCGACCGCATCCCGAAGATGCCGAACACGACAGCGAGTGCGGCGAACGGGAGCGTCGTGATCCAGTTCAGCCAGCCCAGCAGCGGGATCACGGCCAGCATCGCGAACGCCCCCGCCGCGATGCTGAAGCCACAGCCAATCCGTCCCACTCGCGTCCTCCATCCGATGTGTCGTTCGCCGTCGCGTGTGGCGAGGCAAGCGGCCCTGCGCCTGCGTCGATGACTGCCATGATCAGGCCTGGTAGTCACCTCGTGCGTGGACTCCCAGGGCCGGTGCTGTCCGCTGTGCCCTGGATCGAGCCGCGGCGTTCGCCGCCATCTGTGTGAACTGCCTGCCGTCGATCAGGCGAATGTCCGCCCGTGAGGAGGCGGCCAGCTCGCGGGCCTGCCGGGTGTAGGTCGAGGTCGTGACGAAGATGCCCTGCTCGGCCTCCTGATTGAACACCGTTCCCATGAAGCTTTGCACCGCCGGCGAGCCGACCTTGTTGTCCGGCCCGTACCGCTTGCATTGCACGACGACCTTCCAGCCCTCCGGGTCGGTGCCGACGAGATCCACACCGCGATCGCCTGCCCCGCCGACGCGGTCCAGATCGTAGCCATGGACCCGGAGGACATCGGCGACGGCCAGCTCGAACTCCGGCCCCGAGCCCGTCAGCAGGGGGCCAATGTGTCGCGCGGTCTCGACGCGCAGCCGGGCCTGTTCCGCGGCCCTGCGCGCGGCAGCCCTCCGCCCCCGTCCCCGGAACCAGACCATGCCGAGCAGGACAGTGACCGGCAGCACCACGAAGAGCGAGAACCCGAGCGCCGGCGCGGTCTGGAACACGTAGACGACTGCGGCAAAGAGCACGACAGACGCAACGAGCCAGGCAATCACACGGATCAGGAACGACCGGACCGGTGATCGACGGGAACGACGACGGGCCACACAGGTTCCTTTCACGACCGACTCGAACCCATCGCCAATCCGTGATTGGATGGATCAGCACCTGGATTCAAAGGATACTCGCTGGCCCGGTGGGCGCGGTACGTCGGTCCCGGAGCAGTCTGAGCCGACGTTGAGCCGGGCCGGTGCCCGTCACCTGGTCTCTGCGATTCCCGGCGTGAACGGATCTGGCGTTCTCCGGCAACACCGGTGTTGGGATGTTGCGGGACCTAGAGGCGCGCGATTTCAGGCACTCCAGGCTGGACCATCAGGAGGCTGCAGGTTGGTCCCTCGGCCGTCGGCGCAACAGTGCGTCGTGAATGCGATCGGCGTTGGCGACCAGCCAGCATGCGCGTGGCAAGTTGTTGGCGGCCAGGAGGGTTTCGTGTATTGCGCCCGGTCCATCACCCGCCGCGGCGAAGTAGCCGGCTTCGGCCACGGGGTAGAGGGGCGCGCGGGCCATCTCGAATGGCAATGCCGCAAGCTCCAGCGGATCCAACGGGACAGCGGCGAACTCCTCATAGGTGGCGACCAGCCCGGCCAGCCGCGCCAGCTCGGCGGGAGTGGGCGGCTCGTCAGGCGGCTGGGCGCGGTGGAGACGCCCGAGCACGCAGTACAGCGACACCGCCAGCTCGTGGATCCGCTCCCGCCAGGCCAGGCGGTCAAAGTCGAGGATCGCGATCACTCGTCCGGCGGCGAGCAACACATTGGTGCCGAGAAAGTCGGCATGGATGAGTGACCGGGGAAGGTTGTTCTCATAGGTCGCCCGCTCCAGTTGGAGCCTGTGCAACAGCGTCCGAGTTTCCCGGCGGATGACTGCCGCCTGCCGATACCCCGCCCGATCCGCACATGATGTGAAGGCTCCGTCCGTCTCGGCCAGCATCGACAGCGCTTTCCTGGGGTCCGCGAAACTGCCATGTGCTGGTTCTAGAACTTTGCTCGACACGCTGTTGGGAGGCAGAGACGCGAGCGCGGCATGGAGGTGCCCAAGCATCGTGAAAGAAACCGCGAACTCCTCCCAGGTGTTCGCCTGACCACCTCCCGCGACGTACGGCATCACCTCGACGAGGCGGTCGTGTAACCATGTCCAGCGGTCCCCGGAGCGGGCAATGAGGATGGCCGGGACAGGCAGTCCCTGCGAACGCAGATGATCCTGAACCCGATGCACCGCCTCCAACCGGTCTACCGTTGTCCAGGGGCGATGCACCCGCAGCACGATCTCTCCGGAGTCACTCGAGACCCGGACGACACCATTGACCGCCCCTCCCAGCGGATGAAGCCTGGACGAGTGAAGCGTCAGGCCGAAGCCGTCGGCGATCGTCGCAACGTCCTCGTTGCTGACGAT
>CADCWJ010000671.1 GCA_902806365.1 uncultured Thermomicrobiales bacterium | reverse complement strand
GGATCCCCGCCCGTGATGTCGATCGCGCCGCACCGGGGGTCAACGGCTTTCGCGATGCCCCGCACGCAGCGCGGCGAGCAGCATCAGCACCGCGAACGTCAGCAACGCGCCAAGCGGAATCAGACCCGGCCGTGTACCCCCGCCAGTTCCCGTCGAGGGGAGCATTGTCACGTCGGCTGGATGATCCGCCAACCGGGGTTGTGTTTTCCCATCGTCCACGTTTCCACTGGTACCATCGCCCGGCAGAGAACCAGCGATTCCACCGACACCAGGTTGCTCCGGGAGCGGCGGATTAACTGGGATCGGTGCTGCGAATGGAGGCCCTTGATCTCGTGGTTCGTCAGGAGGGGCGAGCCCGTCGGGAATAGCGGGACCGCCAGGCAGGCTCGGGACGTCGGGGATGTCGATCGTGATCACGGACGACATCTCGCGGTCGATCGTGATGCGCGTGCTGTATCCCGGGAACGATCCGATCGATGGAATCGTGAGGGTGTACGTGCCCTCGGGAAGATCGGTGAACGTGGCGGTGTACGTGCTCGTGGCCTGGATCAGCAGACCGGGATGCACGGATGCCACCGACCCCGGCACGAGCGGAGCGCACCCATCAAAGTCCGCATTCTCGAGGCAGAGCTGAGCGGCGTCCGGGAGATCGACACCGGGCAGGCTCACACTGAATGACATCTGCCTGGTGACGGTTTCACCATCATCGGGTTCAGTCGCGCCCAGGGTCGGCATGGCCGTAGGCTCCGGTGCTGCTTCGGTCGCTGGCGCCTCCGTTGAGATCGCCGTTGGCTGAGAAGGCGGTGATTCGGTCGAGCGCGCGGTGGGTTCCGGGGTCGTCCCAACGCCTGGCGTTTCAGTCGGACGTGCTGTCGGGACGCGGGTGGGCGGCACCGTGGGCTCGATTGTCGGCACGTCGGTCGGGAGCACCGTCGGTACCGAAGTTGGCTGGAGCGTGGGAATGGTGGTCGGCTCGGCTGTCGCGACGAGCTCAGGGACAGTTGTCACTGTCGGAGCAGAGATCGCCGTTCCGGTGGCGGTCGCTGTTGGCTTGATCGTTGGCGTTTGCGTTGGGATCACCGTCGGCTCAGTGGTCGGGGCAAATGTCGCGGCAGGTGTAGGGTCGAGCATGCCCGTTTCCGTTGGCTCAGTTGTCGCTGTCTCCGTGCGTGCTGGCGTGGGCGTAGCGGTGGGTTCTGGAG
>CADCWJ010000670.1 GCA_902806365.1 uncultured Thermomicrobiales bacterium | reverse complement strand
TTTAAGCGATTCGGTCGTCTTTCCGACCTCGACCTCCCCCGCTACCAGCAGCGCAACGAGATCGCGAGCCACTGCCGGGTCCGGTTGGTCGGCCAGTGGTGGCAGGACGAATGCCGCGGTGTCGTGAGGCCGGAGAGCCTCTGCCTGGATTGCCGCGAAGTTGCGGACCCACCGGTCCCGGTTCGTCGCCGCGTGCCGCAACGTCTTATCGACGGCGATCCGGTTACTCCGGACGATGTCGCCGATGCCCCAGGTGCCGCCTTGCCAGGGGAGGGGATGGCGCACCTCTGCCCGGTGAGGATCAAAGCCGTGGGAGGGCACAAGTTGGTCCCGGCTGATGATCATCGGAGACGCCAGGCGGGCATTCGCGGCCTCGGAGAGGATCCGTACGCCACCGTGATAGTGCTGGTAGGCGCGGGAGGCAGAGTAGGCGTCAAAGATCGTCGAGGTCGCGACTCCGGCGAGTCCCCGACCGGTCAACTCGGCCGCGATGGCCGTACCCACTTCACTGGCTTGGGCCCGGAGCAACGGGTGCACGAAGGGGTCATAGGGGTCGCAGAAAGGAGGGACCACGTACCGCGGGCCGAATGACGACATCTGGTGCAGGTCATGGACGATGTGCGGATGCCACGGCCGGTGGACGAAGTCGATCATGGCCCGGGTCTCGGGCAGGTGGCGCATGAACCAGTCCCGGTTGTTGTCGTGACCGGCAACGGGATGGTAGGTACCCGGCGGGATCGTCCCCTCGTGGGGCGTGCCGACCGTCTCGTCGTGCCAGTCGACGACCCGTTCCCACCCGTCCGGGTTCAGACTCGGGACCAGTAGCAGGACCACGGCGTCGAGGATCTCTCTCGTCCGCGCCGAGTCGTCCGTCGCCAGGTGATAAACCAAGTCCGGAGTCATCAGCGTGCCGCCCACTTCGGTCGGGTGGATGGAACACGTGACGCAACAGATGGTCCGTCCCCGCGTGAGGAGGTCGGCGCGTTCTCGGGTCGAAAGCGCGGGCCGCTGGTCTGCCAGGCGACCCTGGATGCGACGCAGCTCGCGTTCATCGCCCAGGTTTGCCGGCGACGAGATGGTCAGAAGCAAGATCGGTTGACCACCCCAGCCCTGGCCGATTTCTGTGATCTGAACCCGGTCGGACCGCTCGGCAATATCGGCGAAGTAGGTGATGAGGGCGGACCAACGGGGGAGGAAGCGATCCGAGCCCGGGCGTGTACCCAATGCGACTTCGGGTCGTGAAATGACCGAACCTCCGGGCCGCGGCGGTGGTGGCGCGGTTTCCCGCTTCTCGGAGATACCCGGCGGATCAGGTGGGGCGGTCAGGGGCGTGTGCCTCCGGTTGTTGGGGGAGTCCCTCACCGGGACGCATGTTGGCCGAATACGGTTCTTCGAACCCGATCGTGCCGGTGTCTTCCGATCGTGAATCGGTATCCCCCGTGACGTGAGGGGCGGTTTCGTCGTCCGCGCTCTGCCCGACCAGCAGTGCTAGCCGAGCGAAGGCTTGCTCGAGCGATCTCTGGACCGATGCCTCGATATAGGTCGTATCGGACACCACGCCGAGATTCTGACCCATGAGGCGGTATTCCGTCTGGCGCGTGAGGGTCGTCTCGGCACCGCGTGTGGTCTCGACGGCGGAAAACGACTCTGTCAGCGACTCACCACTTCCGCCGGTACACTCCAGATGGAGTTCGTACTCGCCAGGCCCGAGCGTTAGCTGACAGGTGAAGTTTATCGTGCGGTCGGCTTCGGCCTTCACGAGGGCGAACGGTTCCTTCAACTCCGCATCATGGTCGCCAGTGGCTGCGCCACGGGGCTCAGCGTGACTGAATGAGACATCCCACCGCGGCCACCGCCGGGGGTCGGACACCCAGGCCCAGACATCCTCGACCGGTGCGGCGATCTCCGCGCTCACCTGCGCCCGCGTCATTCGGTCGTCCCTCCCGTCCGCTCGCGTCGCGTCCGGAACGCGCCGCAGATCCGGCAATGTCGTCCCGGCGCATCCTAGCGCGAACGGGTGCAGGGCGCATGCCAACGGTGGCCGGTGGGGTACACATCCTGGCCGGCCATCGACTCCTCACGCCTCATCGAAGCGGCGGTGGCCCCGGGCCGGACGTCGTTCCGATACAATGCGCCTTCACGTCAGTGGGGCCGACGACGGTCGTGGTTGGCGACGACCAGAGTCGGGATCGGGAGGACATGAACAGATGGGGACGGTGTGTCTGAATCTGGATCGTCACGAGGTCGCGGCGTTGGGCCGGGCCCTGTCCGCCCACCTGGAACGCTGCGACTGTTCCCGCGGCGGCGCAGAAGCCCGCTGCGACGAGTGCCGCCTCATCGCCCCAATCTTGGCGGATGCACAACGCCTCGACCGCCGACCGAGGCACCCGGCGACATTCGGCTCCCCGTCCAACGACGACCGACGTTGCCATGATCAACCAGGCACGGTTGTCTCTCTCTTCCCGGGTGGCTCACGATTGAGCGGTGAGGTTGATTGGGACGCCACCGGACACCGTTGAACGGGAGGTTCCCTGCCATCGGCACTGCGTGGGACGGCGACCCGTAGCTTCCACGGCAACAGACGGTCACCAAAACCCGAAGTCGAGCGAACCGGCAGTTCTGTACGGGGCACCAAGTGGTCATGAAGCGCCGTCGCGAGGACCTCCGAGGATCCCGACCAGCCCATTTGC
The DNA here is from genome assembly GCA_902806365.1 of uncultured Thermomicrobiales bacterium. Classification (GTDB taxonomy): domain Bacteria; phylum Chloroflexota; class Chloroflexia; order Thermomicrobiales; family UBA6265; genus CADCWJ01. Next base: position 5,523 of record CADCWJ010000670.1, on the reverse strand, counting down.
TCCCCGCTGGATCGTGGTCACGACTTCGGCCCCATCGACTCCCGAGGCGCGAACGGTCGCTCGATCGATGCCGGTCGGCAAGTGCCGACCATCCACTGTCAAGCCATCAGGTCCACGGTCGACGCCAAGCAGGGTCGAGACGATGAAGGGGAGCGCAGCGGCCGACCACGCCTGGGGGCTGCAGCTGACTGGATAGGGGATCGGGGCAACCTCGGCGTGGCCCTCTCGCTCGAATCCGCAGTAGAGCTCGGGTAAGCGACCAAGTGGCTGGGTCGAAGCGACGTCCAGCAGGTTGGCCAGCAGCTGCGTTGCTTCGGCCACGTATCCGTAGCGGATCATCCCCGCAGCGACGAGGCTGTTGTCATGGGGCCAGATCGAGCCGTTGTGGTAGCTCATCGGGTTATATGTGCGTGAGTCGCTGCTAAGCGTCCGGAGTCCCCAGCCGGTCCACATGTCGGGTCGCGTGAGGCGGTCCACCATGCGTTCGGCCTGCCGGTCGGTCGGCACTCCGCACCACAGTAGGTGGCCCGCATTGGAACTGATCGCGGCTACCGGTCGCTTGTCGCCATCGAGTGCCTGGGCGTGGCAACCCTCGTCCTCTAGCCAGAAGAGCTCATTGACGGTGTCCCGCACCCGGTCGGCCCGAGTGCGGAGTGCGGCGGCCCGCTGTCCGTCACCGTCACGTTCCGCCAGTTCGGCCGCCGCCGCATAGGCGGCGTAGACGTAGCCCTGAATCTCGACTAGGGCAATCGATCCGGACACCGGTGTCCCGTCGATCCGGTGTAGGGAATCATGACTGTCTTTCCAACCCTGGTGGACGATCCGGGACCCGTCGGGTGGCGAGGCGACATATTCGACTAAGCCGTCACCGTCTCGGTCCCCGAACGTTTCGATCCACTCCAGTGCCCGGTCCAGGTGAGAACGGAGGTCGATCCTCGACGGGATCCCGGCGAGCAGCACGCGGGCGCAGAGCATCGCGAAGAGCGGTGTAGCGTCGGCGGTGCCGTAATACGGCGTGTGGGGGATTTCGTGGCAGCGGGCCATCTCGCCGTAGCGGATCTCGTGCAGGACCTTGCCCGGTTCTTCTTCCCGGTCGGGGTCGACCCTGGTTCCTTGAGTCTTGGCAAGCGTCTCCAAGGTAGCGACCGCCCGACCGGGGGCCAAAGCAAACGTCTGTAGGCTGGTGATCAGGCTGTCTCGGCCAAACGGAGCGATGTACCAAGGGATACCGGCCGCCGGCAAGGTGCCGTCCGCGAAACTGGTCTGGAGGAGTTCGAGGTCGGATATGGCTCGGTCGAGCAAGGCCTGAACAGCAGGGGCATCGACCGTGATCTGGGTGACGAAAGAGTAGGTGTTGGTTGGGGTGTCGTCGCGACCGGACACCGCACCTCCCGTGGCGGGTCGAGGTGTCAGGATGACTCGCAGCCTCCACGTCTCTCCGGACGCGATCGTGGCGGCGAAAGCCGTACCGACCTCTGTCGTGGCAATGCCGGCTAGGGCCTTCCCCGAACCAGAGTCCGGTTGTCTGCCCGCCGACTGGGGTTCGACGACCTGGAGTCCCGTCGGGGCCCGGTCGAAGCTGACGTCGAGACCGACGACGGCTTCGTCGAGGCCGCGGTAGGACACGGTGAATCCCATGTCGTGGAGCTCCGGACGGAGGAACGTGCCCCGTTCGACGCGCGGGAACCCCCGGATATCGAAGAGGTCGCGGAAGTCCGTGCCCAGCCTTAGTCCGAACGTAAGATCGAGCGGCTCGGGCGAATAGTTGGTCAGCGTGATCTGGACGTCCATCACCTCGGTGATGGACAGCAGCTGTTCGATGCCGATCGATTGGGGCTGAAGCGGGTTATGTTCGCGATACAAGCGCGGGTTGGTGGCGATGATCGCCGCTTGGTTCGGACCGAGCATGCGGCTGGTGATCGGTTTTATCGACTGACCATCCAACGTGAGCGACGCGACGCTCAAGAATCGAGTGTCACGCAGGTACAATCCGGTGGCTCGTTCTCCGCTGCCGTCGGTGGCAATGTCACCGACGAGGAAAAGTTCGTTCGCCTTGAGGACGAGGTTGCTCTCGAGCACGCTGGGGATACTCCACTCCGGGATCGCAGGGCGGACGATGACCATCGATTCGACGTAGGATGCGCCGGTGTAGGCGCTGGCCCACGACGACCACGGGCGCCGGGGCACCGGCGGGGCCGCTGTGCCGGTGGGATCAGCCGGTCCAGCGCAACCATGCGGCCACCGACCAATCCGGGCGCCCGTGACCGGGCACGAAACGACGGGGAACCATGAGACTGCTGCGATTGATCGGTAAGAGTCTGTCCGATGTCTTCGAACATCTCCTGCCGTTCATGGTCGCGTCCGTGGTGTGGTGGCTGTGCCTGTTCAGTGTGGTCCTGGCACCACCGGCCACGGTCTCACTGTTCGCCTTCACCGACCCACGTCGGTCGATCGACCGCCCTGATTGGTCCGAAGTGGTCCATCACTTCCGCCGTCGGCTGTGGCCCTCGTGGAAGTTGGCCCTTGCGACGATCCCCTTGGTCGGGTTGCTGATCTGGAATCTGGGGTTTTACGGGGGAACAGACAACACGTTCGCCCTGCTCGCACCGTTGTGGTTCGTGCTGCTGATCGCCGGCGTGGCGATCACCCTCGACGCCAACGCGGTGATGGGATTGACGGACGTCCCAGTGGGCGAGGCGCTCCGTCGGGCGGCATTCGTGACGTTCTCGGCTCCGATCGCGACGCTGGTCGTTCTCCTTGTCATCCTGCTCTACGTGTTGGTAGGGATCGCGACGATCGTGCCGATGATCCTGTTCGTCCCGACGTTGGTGACGACGGTGATCAACCGATTGGTCCTGCGGCAACTACGCATCGATGTCCTAGACCCCCTGACGCCGACCGAGGAACGCCTGCGCGAAGAGCAGCGGAACCGCGCGAGCAAGGGGCGCTGACGGCCGACACCGATGCCGTTGATTCAGCATGACGGCGCCCAACCCGGACGTGGGCTCGTCGATCGTGGTCGGGTGCAGGTCAGCCCTTGATGCCGCTGCTCGTGACGCCCTCGACGAAGAAGCGCTGGAAGAAGATGTAGAAGATGGCGATCGGGATCGTGGTGATCGTGGCGATCGCCATGACGACCGACCAATCGGTGTAGTTCGCCTTTTGGAAGTAGGCCAACCCGAGCGGCAGGGTGTACCTGGACGGGTCGCTCACGTAGATCAGTGGCTCCAGGAAGGAGTTCCAACTACCCTGGAAACTGAAGATCGCCAAGGCGGTGAACGCCGGGGCGGCATTCGGCAGGATGATCTGGATGAACATCCGGTAGCGGCTGGCGCCGTCGACTCGAGCCGCCTCCTCCAGTTCGATGGGGATCGACTCGAAGAATTGCTTCATCAGGAAGATCCCGAAGGCGTCGGTGAGAAACGGGACCGTCAGGGCGCCGTACCCGTTGAGCAACCCGAGGTCGCGGAGGATGAGGAATTTGGGGATGATCGTGACGATGCCCGGCACCATCAGGGTGCTGAGGATCATCAGGAACACGAGGTTCTTACCGGGGAACTGCATCCGCGCAAATGCATAACCGGCCATCGAGTCAAACACGGCTCGGGAGATGACCCAGATCGCGGCGACGAGGACGCTGTTCCCGAACCACACCCGAATATCCGAGTTCGCGACCGTGCGATAGGCCTGGAGCGTGGCGTTCTCCGGCCAAAACATGTTGGTGAACGAGAGGGCCAGGATCTCGGCGTTGGTCTTGAGCGATGTCGCCACCGAGAAGATGAACGGGATGAACATCGTCACGGCGACGAGGATCAGGACGACGTAGGCGAGGACTTGGACGGCCGAGTCGAAGGTGGTCCGCTTGGCGTGGGCTCCTGTCACCCGCGTCTCGGCTTGTGGCATCGGTTCCGTGGCGATGGCCATGGGTGGTTCTCCTCGGGGGCGACGGAGCCCCTCCTCTTGGTCGGCTACCGATTTTCCGACTGACCCAGGAACCGTCGTTGGATGAGGAACAGGACGAAGATGATGGCGAAGAGGATCGTCGCCAGCGCCGAGGCATAGCCCGGGCCCTCGCCGAATTTGAATCCTTCCTGATAGATCAGGTAGACGAGGGTCGTAGTCGTACGGGCCGGGCCGCCGTCCGAGGTCATGACGAAGATCTGGTCGAAGACCTGGAAGGTACCGATCGTACCGAGGGTGACGACGAACAGGATCACCGGCCGGAGCAGGGGCACGGTGATGTCGCGGAACTGCCGAACCCGGGAGGCACCGTCGAGGGATGCGGCCTCATAGACGTCACCCGGGATGTCCTGCAATCCGGCCAGGAAGATGACCATCATCGTGCCGGCCGTAGTCCAGATATTGAGCAGCATGATCGACATCAGCGCGATGCTGGGTCCTCGGAGCCACGGCGGCACGGAATCGACCCCGAACTGCTCGAGCGTCATCTGGATGATCCCATTAGGGTTCTGCATCCAGACCGGGTTCGGGACGGGAATATTGAGTCCGTTGAACAGGATATCGACCAGGCCGTTGCGCTGGTAGATCCAGAGGAAGATCAGCGAGATCACGACCGAGGAACTGATGGAGGGGAAATAAAATGCGGTTCGGAAGAATGCCTTGCCACGGATCTTCCGGTTCGCCAACACCGCGAGGATGAGCCCAATGGCGGTCTGGGTTGGGACGACCCCGAGCGAGAACCAGGCAGTGTTGCGGAAGGCGTTCCAGAAGTCGGGGCTGTCCATAATCTGACGATAATTATCGATCCCGACGAAGTTATTGATGGTGCCGAAGCTATTTCGTTCGTAGAAGCTGATCCAGAGTGAGTAGAAGATCGGGCCGAAGATGAATGTGGCGAAGATGATGAACGCCGGGGCCAGGAAGACCCACCCGGCGATCATGTCCTCACTCTCCATCGGACTTCGCGAACGCTTGGTCCTCGCGAACGTTGTCGCCATCGGCGTACCCCCTACCTTACGTGGCGACGATGCCACACCGGCGGGGAGGCCGAAGCCCCCCCGCCGATAACGGATCACGACGTGCCGGGTGTGGCGCTAGGAGAGACTATCCGAGGCGGATGATCTCCTCGGCCCGGGACTGCATGTTTGCCAAGGTAGTCGCGGAGTCCTGTTGCCCGGCGAATAGGGCCTGCAGCTCGGCGTTCGCTTCGGTGTTAAACCGCTCACCACCGGAGCCCAGCTGCCACGGGCGGGCATACTCGCCACCGACCAGGAACGGCTCCCGCTCCGGGAACTGCTCAAGGTAGACAGCGGCGACTTCCGGTCGGGACGGCAGGACGCCGAAGCCCGTGCTCCACTGGGTCATGCCCTCGACGCCGGTCAGCCACGCGATCAGGGTGAACGCCTCGTCCTGGACATCAGAGGCAGCGTTGATGCCATAGGCCTGGGTGAAGGCCATCGTGGCCTTGCCACCGGGCCCAGCCGGCATCTCGGCGATGCCATACGGCTTGTTCGGCGCGTTCTCGGCCATGAAGCCGATCAGCCACGGACCCTCGAAGACGAT
>CADCWJ010000669.1 GCA_902806365.1 uncultured Thermomicrobiales bacterium | reverse complement strand
GCAGGAAGATCCACGCCAGCGCGAACATCAGGATCGGCCCGACAATCCAGTTGAGCACCGTCGAGACCGCGAACAGCTTTCCCTGCGTCGAGAACCGCCCGAGTGCTTCGTAGCGAACCTTGGCCAGCACTGGATACATCATCCAGAGCAACCCGACCGCGATCGGCAGCGAGACGCCGGCGATCTTGACCCTATCCAGCGTCTCACCAATGTCCGGGAACACCCGGCCGAGCAGGATCCCCAGCAGCATCGCCGCCACGATCCAGACCGGCAGGAAGCGGTCGATCGTCGAGAGGCGCTGTCGCTCGTTGCGTTGTCCGATCGTTTCTGCTGGCGGACCGGTCTGCAAAGCGGGGACGGCGGATGACGAGCTCATGGAGGGCAAAATACCTTACGGTGACAATCACGGAATTCGAGCGGGACATACCCGACCATCGTATATCAACGATGACACATATGCACGGAGTCGAGCGCCCCGGGTGAAGAAGTTAACATCTGGCCCTTGCCCGATCCCGACGGCTCCGCGAGGTGGAGCGCTCAGTTCGACCCGTCATCGGGCACGCAGCGCCGACCGGCGCCCCAGGCCGCTTCCGGCGGGAGCGAGCCGGGATGGAGCAGGGACCGGACCGGTTCCAGGAGCGCGTCCCAGGTCTCCGGGTCCAGCGAGTAGTAGACCCATTGCGCATCCCGACGGGCACGGACCAGACCGGCCCGGCGCAGCTTGCCGAGGTGGTACGAGACCAGGGGCTGCGGCAGCTCGAGCTCATCGATCAGGTCGCAGACGCACGTTTCGGCCCGGGTGAGGCGGGTGAGGATGCGAAGGCGGTTGCGATCGCTCAGGAATCGCAGCGTGCCGGTCGCGGCATCCAGACCGTCCTCACCGTGCCGTTCGGTCGTCGATGCAAGCGAGGTCACCATGGGGAAATCGTTTCCAACATCTGCACTGTGCCGGCGTGATCGGCCGATTTGGTCTGCCCACGAACAGTGAGACCACCCCGCCCGGAACAGATCCTGGCGGGGTCGTTCCGGGCGGCGCGTCAGCCCCTGTTCCGGGGAGGCGTTCCCGGAGGTGTCGATGGCGGTATCGGCTCGCCGTATTCGTCCACATCCAGCTCCACGTCGAGCTCGTCGAAGATGTCATCGGACTCGGGTGGCACCCCCGTGCGATCCGCCCCGGTGGGTCGGTCCGGGCGCTCGGTCCATTCCATCCGCTCCCTGCGCGGCGGCAGATCGGCCCGCTCTGTCCGTTCCCGGCGGGGTGACCGTTCCGCACGAGCCGGGCGGTCAGTGGACTCGGCCCGCACCGGCCGATCCGGCCGCTCCCGGCGGCTGGGTCGCTCCGGTCGCGCCGAGTCCGCCGATCGCTCCGGCCGTTGCGGGCGCCCGGTCGGCTCCATGTCGTCCTGGTCCACATCTTCCCACGCGACCTGCGGCCGGGCCCGACGGCCGGGGCGGTCAACCGGGTCACCGTGGTCGGTATGGACCGGTCGCGATTTCCGGTGCTCGGCGCGCTCGCGCCGCTGACGCTCCGCGCGCTCGTCACGGGTGCGTCGTGGTGGTCCGCCGCGGGAGTCCCGCACGACACCGCGCACACCGCTCTCGTACAGCTCGTCCGCATCCGCCCGTCGAATGTATTCGTACGCGGACGCACCGATCACCGCTCCGATGAGCGGGGCGATCAGGTAGATCCAGAGGTCGCTGTAGGTGTTGGAGAGCAGGGCCGGGGCGATGGAGCGGGCCGGGTTCACCGACCCACCGGTGACAGGACCCGCGGCGACCTGGATCACCAACAGCGCGCCGCCGATCGCCAGCCCCGAGGCGGCTCTCGGAAATCGCTCGTCCGTCAGCGCGGCATGGGCGACAAAGACCAGGATCGCGGTGAGGATGATCTCCAGCACCAGGCCGTTGAAGACGCTGAAGCCCGAACTCACCTCGGTCGCCCCGAGGTTGCCCACGTTACCAAAGGTCAGCCGCAGGACCGATGAGGCGATCACCGCACCCAGAACCTGGGCTCCCCAGTAGAAGGGCACCATCGCCATCGGAAAGTTCCCGGACAGGGCCAGTCCGAGGGTGACCGCCGGGTTGACGTGGGCGCCGGAGATATGCCTGATCGCATAGACAATGAAGATCAGGGCGAAGCCGAACCCGAATACGTAGGACAGCGCCCCGATTGTGCTATCGCCCTCGATGCTGGCGATGATCGCGCCCGTCCCACAGAACACCAGAATGAAGGTGCCAATCAGCTCGGCCACCATTTTCCGTACCAGACCAGGTGCGAGATCCAACGTATGCCCTCCCCGTTATGCCTTCCCACCCGATCGGCGCCACTATCGAACCCGGTGTATCGCCCGTGCCAGCCGCAAAAGCACCGCGATCACCGTAATGCAGTTCCGGAATAACTACACCATCGTCAGGACCATCGCAATAGCAATGCCCGAGCACCCCGTGTCACCACCGGTTCGGTCGCTCGTCGGTCACAACGGCCGGGGCGTCCACCTTCGGGAGGATGCCGCGCGGTCACGCTTTGGGACGGCCGCTGGAGTATCGCACTGTTGGCGGCGCGTGAACCCGCACGATCGCGAGCGCGGCCAGGGCGATCAGCGCCGCCAGCGTCCAGAACACCGGTGCGTAGGACCCCCACCGCGACACCAGCAGGCTTACCCCAAGCGGACCCGCCGCCACCGCGACCTGCCACATGAAGGCGACCACGCCACTGATGCCGCCGAACGCATGCGTCCCGAACTTGTCCGCAATCACCGTCGCCCGGATGATCGTCAGCATCCCGTTGCCGGCGCTGAACAGCACGACGAAGAGGATCACCGCCGCCACCCTGTCCGACAGCGCCAGCACCGCGACCGCGACCGCGTGCAGGAGGAAGACCCCGCCCGTCACATAGCGGGTCGGAACCCGCTCGCTGAGCGGCGCGAAGATCAGCCGGCCCGGGAGCTTGAGCAATCCGATCGCGCCGGTGGCGGTCGCCGCGAAACCCGGCGAGAAGCCGTGATCCTGGAGATAGGGAATGAGGTGAATCTGCACGGCGATCGCGCATCCCCCGATCACAGCGAACGGTATCGCGATCCACCAGAACGCGGCGTCGTGAAGGACATCCCGCAGCCGGATCGATCCGGCGTCGCCGGACGCGCTCACGCCGCCCCCGTGCTCAGCGGAAGGGAAGCCGTCCGGGGTCAGGCCATGGTTGCTGGGCCGATGACGCAGCAGGATCCAGTGCGGCGCGATCGTCGTCGTCGCCAGCGTCGCCGCCAGGATCAGCAACGCTTCGCGCCAGCCCCGGCGCTCCACCAGCCAGGTCGACAGCGGCAGGAAGACGACGCTCGCCAGCCCTCCGAAGAAGGTCAGGATCGCAAGCGCCCGGCCGCGGTCCCGCGCAAACCAGGCAGTCACGACCGCGAACGAGGGCTCGTAGAGGATCGCCGCCATCGTGATTCCGAGCCCGATCCAGATCGCGTAGAAGCCGCCCAGCGAGGAGACCATCGCCCAGGCGCCGATCAGCACGGACGCCGCAATCGATCCGCAGGTCATCACCGCCCGCGCGCCGTGGCGATCCATCCACTGCCCGATCGGGATGCCCGCGACGCCCGAGACCAGCAGCCCCGCCGAAAATGCGCCAGTGATCTCCACCCGCGACCAGCCGAGATCGCGGCTCATCGGGACGATCATGACGGAGAACGTGTAGTAGACGATGCCCCACGAGATCAGCTCCGTCCACGACAGGGCGATCACCTGCACCCAGCCATGGAACAGACGCCCGCCGGAAAACGGCAGGCGTCTCGCGATCGTATGGGGTTCGGAATCGGACTGCTCGCTCATTGCGCGATCGTATCAGCCGATCAACAGCAGGTGCGCGCCGTGCCCGATCCACCAGCGCGGGTCAGCTCGCGCGGTCCGCCGGGGGCAATCCGTATCAGATCGCGTTCGCCCGCTTCCCCGCCGCAACATGACGCGGGCGAAGCCGCCAGAGCGTCGCAGCAACCGGTGGCGGTGGCGATCGCGGTCGACTCCGGGACCGTTCCGCAACACCCGGCATCACTCCCCGTGCTCACCTCGCTGAGATTCGATGAGCAGACTCCCGTCGCTGGCAGCGACAGCTCGACGTTTCGCGCCCCCTCGACATCCCCTGTCAGCGCGCAGACGATCGAGCGCACCTGCTCGTAGCCGGTCATCATCAGGAATGTCGGTGCCCGGCCGTAGCTCTTCATCCCCGCAATGTAGAAATCGGGCTCGGGATGCGTCAACTCCGCGGCGCCGTGCGGCGGGACCGTGCCGCAGGAGTGAAGGTTGGGGTCGATCAGCGGTGCAAGCGCCCTCGGGCTCTCCACGGCGGGGTCGAGATCGAGCCGCAGCTCCCGGAGCATCGCGAGGTCGGGCCGGAAGCCGGTGACGGTGATGATGCGGTCGACCTCTGGCAAGGGCGTTTCGCCTGCCGCGACGGCGATGCCGGACTCCGTGGCCCGCAGCCGGTCGATCCGCACCCCGGTGTGGAGGGTGATCCGGCCTGACGAGGTGAGCTGCCGGACGCGCTTGCCGAGCGAGCCGCGCTCCGGCAGCGCGTCGGTCGTTTCCCCGCCGAACACCTGACCCGCAAGCTGCCGTCTGATCCCCCAGTGGATCTCGGTCCCGGGGACCTCCTTCGCCAGCCGGGCGAGATCGAGCAGCACGTTGAAGGCGGAGTGCCCACTGCCGACGACGAGCACCCGCCGCCCGGCGAAGTGCACCTGGGCCGGGCCGAGCACGTCGGGAATGCCGTAGGTGATGCGATCGCGCAGCGCATGCTCGCCGGGAACCGGGAGCCCGTTGGCGCCGAGCGGGTTCGGTGTGGTCCACGTGCCGGAGGCGTCGATCACCGCCCGCGCCAGCAGCGTGTCGATCTCGCCATCCTCATTCAGGATGTGAAGCACGAAGGGGCTCTTTTCCCGCTCGCCGTTCTTCATCTTGTCGAGCCTGTCGCGGCCGATCCCCACCACCCGGGTGCCGATGCGGAGATGCGGGGCGATCGCCGGATGGGCCGCCAGCGGCGCGAGATAGG
>CADCWJ010000668.1 GCA_902806365.1 uncultured Thermomicrobiales bacterium | reverse complement strand
GTCAACGACTGTTGAGTTAGTGAGGAGACGTGGAGATGGCATCGCTGGATGGGAAGGTCGCCCTGGTCACCGGGGCCTCGTCGGGCATTGGAAGGGCAACCGCGATGGCCCTCGGCAAGGAGGGGGCCATCGTCTACGCCACTGCCCGCCGTCCGGAATCGCTGGCTGACCTGAGGGCCGCCGGCATTCGCACGCTCGCTCTCGACGTGACTAACGAAGGTTCGATGATCGAAGCGGTGCGAACGGTGGAGGCTGAATGGGGTGCCGTCCACACGCTTGTGAACAACGCCGGCTATATCCAGTCCGGGGCGCTGGAAGAAGTGCCCCTTGATGCCCTGCGGGCCGAGTTCGAGGTCAACGTGTTTGGAATGCTCCGGATGAGCCAACTCGTGCTCCCCGCGATGCGCGAACGGGGTGCCGGTCGCATCGTAAACGTCGGCTCCATGGGTGGACTTTTCACCGTTCCAGGCGCGGGCGCGTATCACATGAGCAAGTATGCGGTCGAGGCCCTCTCCGACGCACTGCGCTACGAGGTCCGCTCATTTGGCGTGGATGTCGTGCTGATCCAGCCGACTGGTGTCAGGACCGCGTTTGCGGATGTGAAGACGGCACGTATCCCCGAACGAGCGGGGCCATATGCGGCATTCAATGAAAACTACAACGCCTTTGTCGGTGCGTTGTACGCTGAGAATGCCCGTGGCATCGTGTCGGCCACCGACGTCGCCAGGACAATCGTCGACGCAGTCGCGGCTTCCCGACCCAGGACTCGCTACAAGGTCGGCCTCGTTGCCCACGCGCTTCCCGGGATGCGTCAGCTCCTCAGCGACCGCCTGTGGGATGCTGCGATGGCGCGCCTGTTCCCTGTGACCTCGCGGGCGGGCCGGACGTCACCCGCCACGGACGGTGATCCCGCGGCGGGATGATGAGAACGTCGGTTGTGCGGGCGTTCATCCGCGCCGGGTCGCCGGACGCCGCGAACGCCCTCACGCAAGCACCTGTTGGATGTCGCTGGCAATCCGGGTGTCATGGTCACGTGTGTCCAAGCCGCGCCGTCCATAGCCGAAGCCGAGCGATCCGCTTCGAGACGATCTCTGGAGTCGTTCGCCAGTCGCCGCTCCACGCGCGCCAGTGCTCGATCTCATGGGCGAGATCCCAGAGGTCGTACGCCGCCGCCAGTGTAGGAACCGCCGCCTCGTCAGCAACGGTGAATGATCGCTCGGATCGATATCCGGCGAGGAACGCCTCCCAGAGCGGTCGTGCCGTGGGATCTTCCAGCGACCAAGCGTAGACGCCGCTCGGGTCCGATGCTCTCCATGCCGGTGCCGCCAGGTCGAAGTCGAAAAACGAGATTGTGCCATCGTGATCGACGATGAGGTTGTCGAGCGTCAGATCGCCATGGCAGACGCCCCAGTCGAGCCCGGCGGCGCGCGTGCAGATGTCGGCGGCCAGTCGTTGGCTGAAGTGATCGACGAACGCGCGATCGGCTCCCGCCCGGTGGAGCGACGCGACGATGATCCTGCCGGAACGCTCGATCAGCCAGGGAGTGGTTCGGCCTGGCCGGGGACATGGCTCGTCGAAATCATCGAGCGCATCGTGCATGCGGGCCGTGGCGGCCCCCACCCTTGCATACAGTTCCGGCAGAACCGGGGGCCGGGGCTTCGTCCCCGGAGTAGCCTTGTAAAGTACGGCGGCACGCTGACCCTCCGGCGCGTCGAGTACACACACAATCTCGCCATTGCGCTGCGGGACAGGCTCGGCGACGGAGACGTGATGCCGGCGCAGATGTTGCTGGAGCGCCACATTCCAGCCCACATCCTCCGCATTCCGCCAGGACCGGCGCGCGATCTTGAGGAAGCACACGCCGCCCGCGGAGGTCTCAATCCGGTAGACATCGTTGACGTACGAGCGATGCAGTGCCAACGATGCGACCGGTCCAACGTCGTATCGTTGCGTAATGACCTCGACGAGCGAGGCGGGCTCGAACAGGGAATGCACGACTTCGAGATGGGTCACTGGTTGGGCCGCTTATCCCCGGAGGACTGAGGATTCACGATGTGGCCGCGAGGGCGAGCGCGTCTCTCTGGGCGGCGAAGAGGTGATCCAGTCCCGTGCTCGCCAGGACCAGCAGCATATCGAGCGTTGCGGGCGAAAACGGCTCCTTCTCCGCCGTGCCCTGAATCTCGACGAACGCGCTGGCATCCGTCATCACGACGTTCATGTCCACATCCGCCCGCGCATCCTCGCTGTAGTCGAGGTCGAGCAGCGGAACGCCCCGGACGACACCGACGCTGACCGCCGCGACCGCTGCCTTGATCGGGCTCTTCCGGATCCGACCCGATTCCACCAGACCGCGACAGGCAAGCGACAGGGCGACGTAAGCGCCCGTGATCGCCGCGCAGCGTGTGCCGGCGTCGGCCCGGATCACGTCACAGTCGAGGATGATCTGTCGCTCTCCCAGCGCCCCCAGGTCCACCACCGTCCGGAGGGCACGCCCGATCAGCCGCTGAATCTCGACCGTGCGGCCTCCCTGCTTGCCGTCCACCGCCTCGCGCCGCGTTCGGGTCGATGTGGAACGTGGCAACATCGCATATTCGGCGGTCACCCAGCCGCTGCCCTTGCCCTTCATCCAGCGCGGCACGTGGTCATCGACCGTGGCGGAACACAGGACATGGGTGTCACCGAGCTTGATGAGGGCCGAGCCCTCAGCGTTCGGCAGCGCGTTCGGCTCGATCGTGAGCGGGCGCAATGCATCAGTGGCGCGGTCGTGCAGGCGCGACAGGGGAACGGAGATGGTCATCAGCGCGGTTCGCCTTTCGGATTCGACCCATCCGCGGCGGAGGGGTTGGCATCGGCTGGCATCCGGGCGATGCCGTCATCCGTTGCGGCGTAGATCTCCCTGATCCGCTGCATCCGGCGCTTCAGGTCGCGCTCGAACCCGCGATCCACCGGCCGGTAATAGGTCCGTCCCGCGATATTCGGCGGCAGGTTCTCCTGACCAACGATGCCACCTTCGAAGTCGTGCGCGTACTTGTAGCCGTCGCCGAAGCCCATCTCCTTCATCATTCGTGTGGGCGCGTTGCGGAGGTGCAGCGGCACCGGGTCATTGCGGGTGCGGGCGACGTCCTCGACTGCCGCCCCGTAGGCGACGTAGACGGCGTTGCTCTTGGGTGCCAGGGAGAGGTAGATCGTCAGCTCGGCAAGGGCCAGCGCACCCTCTGGCATGCCGATGAAGTGAACCGCCTGCTGGGCCGCCATCGCCAACTCCAGCGCCTGCGGATCGGCCAGCCCGACGTCTTCCGACGCGAACCGGACCAGCCGGCGAGCGACATAAAGCGGATCGTCGCCACGCTCCAGCATCCGGGCCAGCCAATACAGCGCCGCGTCCGCGTCCGAGCCCCGGATCGTCTTGTGGAGTGCGGAGATCGCATCGAAATGATCGTCGCCGTCCTTGTCGTACGTTGCCGCGCGGCGTTGGGCGGCCTCCTCGATCAGCTTCGCCGTAATCAACCGGTCTTCACCAGCACCGGCTGCCGCGACTTCAAGGGTGTTGAGGGCGAACCGGGCATCACCGTTCGCCATGTTCGCGAGCAGGGCAAGGGCGTCGTCCGCCAGCGAGAGATTCTCGGCGCCCAGCCCACGCTCGTGGTCGGCGAGGGCCCGGGTCGCGATCTGGCTGATATGCGCGTCGTCGAGCGCGTGAAGCGTTATGACCCGGGAACGTGAGAGGAGGGGAGCGTTGACCTCGAACGAGGGATTCTCGGTCGTTGCCCCGATCATGACGACCGTTCCATCTTCGACGTACGGCAGGATCGAATCCTGCTGCGCCTTGTTGAATCGGTGAATCTCGTCGATGAAAAGGACCGTCCGTTCGCCCCGCATCCCAAGCCGGTCGCGGGCATCGGCGATCGCCTTGCGCAGCTCTGCCACGCCGGAGGTGACCGCCGAAACGGAGGTGAACGCCGCGTTGGTCGTCGTCGCGATGATCCGGGCGAGGGTCGTCTTGCCGGAGCCAGGCGGGCCCCAAAGGATGATCGACGCCAGCCGGTCCGACTCGATCGCCTTGCGCAGCAAGGAGCCCGGGCCGAGCACATGCTCCTGACCGACGAGCTCATCCAGCGAGCGCGGGCGCATCCGCGTTGCGAGCGGGCCATGCGCCGAGAGCTGGCGCTGGCGGTTGGCCTCGAAGATATCGATCGTCATGTGTTGTCAGCCCGCGATCAGCGATGTGGCGGCTTGCCGGCGTCGCGGAGAGCGGCGTCCGCCTCCAGACGGGAAATCATGTCGACGAGTTCCGCACGAGTCGTGATCCCGAACTCGTCGAGCGTTTCCAGGAGCTCTTCGAGCTCGTCGATTTTCGAAAGCAGGTCGTACATCTCCCCGCCGGACGACGTCCTGGCGCTAGAGGAGGTTCGGAACGGGACGATATTGTCAGACATGACGGCTCTCCGTGAGTCGGCGATGGCGACGAAGACGGCGTTCGTCAGGCGAGAAACGCGAGCAAGAGCAAGAAGAGCCCGCCAACCCCGCCGAACTCGATCAGATCGCGACGACGCACCCGCTGATGCTGGGCTCGGACGAGCAGCAGGCCGGCGGTAATGTAGAAGATCACCAGGAGTACCGCCCCCCCCGTCCATCCATACGACGGCCACCAGTTGAGAGCTACCATGACCTCTCCGATCACGAACCCACCGATGGTCGCGTAGAAGATTCGTTGCGGTGCCGCGATTCCTCCGCGCTCCAGCGTCTCCAGGATCAGGACACCTCCGATCGCGCCGACGAACGGCGCCGATATCCAAGTGTCCAGTTTGTTGAGGTAGATTGCGCTGAATGCCAGAAACGCGATGGCGTGGACCACGAGCGTGTGGATCACCGAGGCCACGCGATTGGATTGCTCATCGGCCTCGTCGAGAAGATCGCGCGAGAGCAGCGCGCCCGCCGTTCCGAAAAAGGCGATCAACGGTCCGACCACCAGCATCGGGCGGTTGTGATAGGTCGCGACCAGCATGATCGCCGCGATCGCGGAAACCAGCGGGACCGCCCAGGCCGTTGCCAGGGTCGTCGTCGGACGCGGATGTCCCACCGCCGCTGCCGCCCGCGCAGCGGTGCGCTCGGCGTACTGGGCTCCACCGGCCGCGATCAGCAGTACGAACGCGGCGATGATCCAGAAGATCTGATCGGTCCGCTGCAGGATCGGCGGGTCGCTCCGATCGCCTTCGCCGATCGCGATGATCGCGAGCAGGAGCACGGCGCCGGCGGTGAGGAGGCTGATCACGATGCCCTGACCATAGGCGGGCTGCCGCGTTTCCGCCTTGGCGATCCCGAGCCCGAAGATCTTGTGGTCATCGTCTCGCTCCTCGGCGCTGTCGGGTAAGTCAATCAGACGTCGCTCGACGCGCTGCGCGCCCGGCCTTCGCCGAGCGTCTCGATTGACCGAATCGCCCTGGTTCATACGCTTGTCTCTGTCCCTACGTCGACCGCGGTGATGTTCGATATCATGAGCGCGCTGGAGTGCCCGCCTCCAGGAGTTGATCCGGGTCACCGGACCCTCCAGTGCTGTCGGCCCGCACACGGTCCCAGGCCGCCATCAGGTCCGCCGTCGGAATCGCTCCCTCACGAATCACGACGATGGTATCACCGTCGTCACGTATCACCGACGAGGGTCGGCCGCACGGCGCGATCCCTCCATCGAGGACGAGATCGATCTGATCGGCCAGCACCGGATCGATCTCGTCGCCCCGGCAGGCGGGCGGCATGCCCGAGATATTGGCGCTCGTCACCGCGATCGCGCCCCCGCAGCGTTGCGCGATCGTCAGCGCCACCGAATGATCCGGCACCCGGACGCCCACGGTGTTGTCGTGGGCGACGACCTGCGCCGGCAAGGTCTCCAGCGCCGGCAGGGCGATTGTCAGCGGCCCGGGCCAGAAGAGCCGCGCCATCTCCCGCAACGCCGGAGAGACGCTCGCGGTCACGATCGAGAGGTCTGACGGCGAGGCAAGCAATACGGGGAGCGGGCGTGTGCGGTCGCGCCCCTTGATCGCGAAGATTCGCTCCAGCGCCTCAGGATAGGCGAGCGAACCGCCGAGGCCGTACACCGTATCGGTCGGAAAGGCGATCACTCCCCCGTGCTGGATCGACGCGATCGCACGCTCCAGGGCTCGTGGTTCCTCAAGGGTCAGGATGGTCACCCCGATCGTGCCTTTCCCGGGCTCCTGTCGCGCCTGCGCAACTAGAGCACCGATTTGATCTGATCCGCGATCGCCGGGGTGATCCCCTCGACCGCGACCAGCTCCTCGACCGTGGCGTTCTTGACTCCCCGGACCGACCCGAAGGCCCGGATGAGGGCCTTTTTTCGGGTTGGTCCGATGCCCGGGACATCGTCGAGGCGCGAATGGAACGCCGCCTTGGAGCGCCGGCTCCGGTGAAAGGTGACCGCGAACCGGTGCGCCTCGTCCCGGACCCGCTGGACCAGGAAGAGCGCCTGCGAATCGCGGGGAAGCATGATGGAGTCGCTGCGCCCGGGCAGGAAGATCTCCTCCTGCTCCTTCGCCAGGCCGCAGATCGGCACCACCATCCCGACCTCGTTCAACCCTTCCAGCGCCGCCCCAAGCTGACCCTTGCCCCCATCGACGATCACCAGGTCGGGCAGCCTGTTCCACTTCCCGTCCCTGTCTCCGCTCCCGTTCGTCGTGGCATCGTCGTCCGCCCCACCGGCAGCGGCATCGTTGGCGGTTTCGGCGGCGCGGCGGAAACGGCGCTTGATCACCTCGTTCATCATCGCGAAGTCGTTCGCGCCGGTGATCGTCTTGATCGTAAATCGCCGGTATTCCTTCTTGGCCGGCTTGCCATCCTCAAACACCACCATGCTCGCGACCGGATTGGTGCCCTGGAGATTGGAAATATCGTAGCACTCGATCCGGCGGGGCAGCCGCGGCAGGTCGAGCGCGGCCGCCAGCTCCGACATCGCGCCGGTCATCTTCATCTCGTCGGAGAGGAATTTGAGCCGCGATTGTTCGAGGTTTTCGTCGGCGCTCTTGGCGACCATCTCGACCAGCCCGCGGTTCGGCCCGCGCTGCGGCACGCTGACCTCGACCTTGCCGCCTCGACGCTCTGCCAGCCAGCCGGCGATCAATGCCTGCTCGGCGTCGGGAAGCGGATGCTGGAGCATCAGCCGCGGCGGTACGACCGCGGCGTCGGCGTAGAACTGCGAGACGAATCCGGAAACGATCTCGCGTGGATCATCATCGATCGTGGCCCGCATCGGGAAGAACTCGAGCCCGATGATCTTGCCGTTCCGCAGGAAGCCGACCTGTACCGCCGCGTCGCCGCCCGCGCCCTTGGCGACGGCGATGATGTCGGCGTTGGTGTCCCGCGAGGTAACGACCTTCTGGCGCTCCAGGACGTGAGTCACCGCGCTGAGCCGGTCCCGAAGCTCGGCGGCGCGCTCGAAGTTCCAGGCGTCCGAAGCCTGTGCCATCTCTTCTTCCAGGCTGGAGACAATTTCCTCGCCCCGACCCGAGAGGAACTTCGCCGCGTCGTCGACCGACTTCATATACACCGGCCGTTCCACTGCCGAGATGCATGGCGCGGTGCATTGGTGCATGTGGTAGTAGAGGCAGACATCGTCGTGCCCGGTGATTTTCTTGTCGCACTTGCGATAGGGGAACAGCCGGTTCAGAAGATTGATCGTCTTGAACGCGGCGCCGGCGGAGGTATACGGACCGAAGTACCGGCTGCCGTCGTTCACGATCAGGCGGGTGCTGATCACCCTCGGCCACTCTTCGTTCGTGACCCG
>CADCWJ010000667.1 GCA_902806365.1 uncultured Thermomicrobiales bacterium | reverse complement strand
GAACGCGTGACCTGGCAGGACACCCGCTGGACCTGGACCACCATGAGCTCGGAGCAGGTCCGCCTCCATTCCTATGAGCTTACGGCAGGGTTCTCGAAGTCGATTCTCGAATCGGCGCAGGCGACGGTGACCGATCTGGAGCGTCGGTACGCGCTGGAGCGGAGCCAGCCTATCGACATCTGGGTCTATCCGAAACGCGAGGATTTCCAGGGCGCTCAGCAGCAAAACTCCCGCGAAGCGGTCGCGGGCGCTTCTTATCCCGGATTCTTACTGATCGTGGCGGTGCTCCCGGAGGGGGACACGCGGGAGCTTGGCCGGGTCGTTCCGCATGAGGTCAGCCACCAGGTCCTGTACCAGGCAACCAGAAACCCGTTTACGCTGCCACCACTCTGGTTCGATGAGGGGCTCGCCACCCATTATCAGACCGGAGGCACCGACGGGTATCCCGGCATGGTGGCGACCGCGCTTCGGGAAGATCGGTTGTTCGGGCTCGATTCTCTCGACACCGGCTTCCCGTTCAGCCCGGCAGAGGCGACGCTCGCTTACGCCGTGAGTTGGAGTGCCGTCGAGTTCATTCGGCAACGCTACGGTGACGATGGGATTGCGCGCCTGATCGCGGCCTTCGCAACAGGCGACTCCTTCAATACTGCGATCCAGAATGCCCTCGGCGTCTCCCTGGAAGCGCTCGACGGCCAATGGCGAGCCTGGATTGGGGAGCAGAACTCATCCCGCCTGACGACGGCCGGGACCCCGGCGAGCGATCCGTCGCTTGCCGCCTGAACGAGACGGGAACCATTCGAACACGTGCAGAGCCCGGGCCATCACGGCTCCGGGAATAGTTCCGGAGCTTGACCCCAGATGTATTGGACGAAACGCCATGTGCTCGTCTGTACCGCGGTTCACTGTTCGAAGCTCGGTGCGATGGATGTCGCTGGACGGCTCCGGCTGGCAATCATCCGGCACGGGCTGGAAGCGGAGTTCCTGATCAACAACTGCGGGACGATCGACCTCTGCGATATTGGCCCCAACGTCGTCATCTACCCTGACAACATCATTTACAGTGGCGTGACGGTCAAGGACATTCCGGAGGTGATCGAGTACCTCAAGGGAGGGCCGGTGATCGAGCGCCTGCTGCTCGAGCCCAGGTCCGGGCGCGAGCAGTTGCGGCGACGTTTCTACGAGGCGGCAGTCGCGAGCGGCGACACAGTCAACCCGGATCGTAGCGCGGAACTCGCTCTCGATCACGGGTTCGATGACGCCTGGATTGCGGGGCAGATCAGCCGGGGATTCATCGCTCGCAAGCCAGACCCCACAACTGGACAAGACGCGCTGACGGTAACCAAGAAGGCGCGCGATCGATACGGAATCTAGGAACTATCGGTCACCCAGGCCTCACGTATAATCCTCGTCGAATGCGTACGGTTCCGGCTTTTGGCCGTTACGGACGGCGAGACGTGACCCGTCTGCCCTCTTCGCTTCCTTCGCAGAGTGCAGGAGACTACGAGGTGAAGGCTGACTCGGGCGGTCCGCGACGCGACGACAAGATATCGCTGTGGTCGACACGCCGGCGACTGATTCGGGTTCCGCTGGAACGACTCCTGACGCGGCACATGGGCGTGCGTATTGCCCTGGCGTTGCTCCTCGTGGTGCTGTCCGTATTCACGAACCGCGGCTTTCTGGGCTGGGGGCTGTTCGCGGTGCTTGCGGTGCTCGTCATTCCGCAAGGCCGCGCGCGGTCGTTCCTCCGGGCGTTCGTGCCCTATGCGGCGGTATGGTTCCTGTTCGGTTTTCTTCGGTCGTTCGCCGACGAAACCCGCCACGCCCAGATCGTCAATACCAGGGTTGCCAGCCTCGAACGCTGGCTGTTCAACGGCGAGCTTCCCTCGATCCGCCTCCAGGTGTCCTTTTACTCACCAGGCGACCTGACGTGGTGGGACTACTACTTCACGTTCGTGCACTGGTCGTACTTCCTGATTCCTCATGGCGTCGCGATCTGGCTGTGGTGGAAGCGTCCGGAGCAATTCCGGCACTATCTCTCCGCCATGACGATCCTGCTCACGCTGGGGTTGGCCATCTACTTCGCGATTCCGAGCAACCCGCCCTGGATGGCACCGGAGTCGGTCAACTCTCCCGGCGCACCGACCGTGCTTCGGATCATGGAGCCCATCGCGCTGCAGCTTGGGGGTGGGCTCTATCAGGCGGGATACGAGGTCGTAGGAGAATCGAATCCGATCGCGGCGATGCCGTCGATCCATTTTGCGATCACGTTCCTGCTTGTCCGCGCCGCTGCCGATCACAGCAAGCGCTGGCGGATCGTGACCTGGCTGTACGCGATCTCGATGGGAACGGCGCTCGTGTATATGGGCGAGCATTATGTCGTTGACATTGCTGCGGGAGCGCTCGTTACGATGGTGAGCTGGAATCTGGCGCGGTCCTGGATTGCGCGCGTGAGACCGGCATTGCCGCCGCGGCACGTTCCGAGACCAGAGCTTTCCTCGCGGCAGACCTTGCCTGGCTGATCGCCGTCTAATGGGCCTCGGCGCCTATTCTGGCAACCCACTTGGCGAAGGCCGGGTTGAGCCGGTCGTAGTACGGCGAAATCCCTGGCAGGTCGAGCATTGCGCGGTACGACAGCGATTGCGCGATGTCGGCCGCCAGATCGACGGGGAGCGGACCGTCGCGATCGAACCAGGCACGCAGGACACGGTGCCAGCAGGCGCTGAATCTCTGGATCGTGCCCTGCACCTGCAAGGGATGAAGCTCGGCGAGATTTGGAGGCGGCCAGTCACCAAGGCGCGGAGGGGGCCAGGTCTCGGGATCGAAGCCGGGAAACTCACCGACGCCGACGGCCTGGAGTGACGGAAATCCAAGTGCGACGAAGCGCGGCGGCGCAAACAATCCACGCCCCGACGCGCTCACCGCCAGCACCGGCATCGGCACGGCGAGTGTCCGCTCGTACCGCTCCGACGGTACGGGGAAACGCGCCAATGTGCCGGGATGGTGCGGCGGGTTCGCTGCCGCGAAGGCGGTTGCCGCCTCCATTACCGCGTCAAGAAAAATGGTCGTATCCTCGGGTTCCGCTGGATCGAAAGGATCGTCATCGGCGGTGACGAAACGCACGTCGGTCCGCTCGCCGCTCGTGAGCTCGATTTCGACATACTCCACATCGCGCAGGTCGGGCGTTTGCTGGATTCGCTGGGAGACAACGGACCAGGTCGCGGGATCGCCGAACCGGCTGAGCAAGTAGGCGACCTGCTCCTGCGCCGAATCGACGCGGATAAGTCGCGGAGCAGGTGCCCGGTGTTCAGACATCTCGTTGCTCACCGATACTGGACCCGGACGGTGTCGCAGGAGCCTGTTGGACTTCGCGATTCCGGGCGGCAACTGCTTCGAGCAGTTCCAGCGAAGAGCGGAAGAGGTCGACGCCGGGAATGTCCTTGCGCGTATCCATCGGTTTTGTCAGCCGAACGTAGCCGCCATCCGGGTCGTATTCAAGCTGGAACCAGTCTTTGCCCGCTTCCAGCGACCGGGCGAGCTCGGCGGACGCGGGAAGCCGAAGCTGTGCGCGCAGGGCCGGGTCAGTCGCCTCGAACTCCTCCGTGCGATCGGTCTGATCCTTCCTCGGCGGGAGCGAAACCAGCAACCACTTGGTCCCGCCCGCTGGATCAACGACATCGGTGCGAAAAACGCGAACCGGGCCCCCTTCGGCGGTAGTCACCATGGCGATCACCAGCCGCCGATTGAATCGCCCCCGCACGGTCGCCGCATCCAGGTCGAGCGTTCCGTCGTCGAGGACATCGGCCAGCGGTCGCAGGGCCGCCTCCAGGTCCGCCTTGGAGCGCCGGTTGAAGTACACGGCCATGTAGGCGGTCAAGGCGAGAGCGATGAAGAGCACGGCGCACATGGCCAGACCCGCCGCGAGGTAGGGGTTCACGAAAATCTCCCGCTGTGATCGAGAATGTTCCCGGGCGGCCCGGTGACGACACGCCGGGTCGGGGCAGGAAATTCCTCTCGGTTCGTCCCGTCCGGGTGCGCTGGCGGCCAGACACGTATGAGCGACCGGGGCTCGGGTACAATCCGGACCGTGGGCCTCGGATCGCGGACATCGCCGATTCCCGCTCCCACAACCATACCCCGATTGAACCAAACAAGCCGTCGCATCGATCCGTGCGGGAAACCGTGCCGTTTCGAGTGCCCGGCGAGGCGTCGACATGCACTTCACCTGGCACTTCGGATTGGGACGCGAGCTCGGCTACGCATTCTGGGCCCTGACGTTCTTCGAGGGCGTGTTCGGAGCGTACATCGCCGTCTGGCCACTGTGGATCGAGCGCCTCGGTGCGCCAATCTCGGTCGTCGGCCTCGTGCTGGGCGCTTCCGGACTGATCCGGCCGTTTGTGCTCGGTCCGGGATCACTGCTGTTGACGACCTACGATACGCGCAGGATCCTGATCAGCGCGAGACTGCTGAGCATCGCCGGACTGATTCTGGCGGCGTTTGCCTCATCGTGGCCACTCCTCCTGATCACCGTTCTCACTGGTGCGATCGGAGAGCTTGTCTTCCCGGCGATCCAGACGTATGTCGCGGACAATGCCGGCCGCGATCCGGTGCATGCATTCACGATGGTCATAACGATCGGACCCGCCGTTGCGTTGATCGTTACGCCGTTGGTTTCCAGCCTCGCGATCGCGGCCGGCGGCATCCCGGCTGCATTGATCCTCGCCGCGACCCTGACCGCGATCGGTCTCATCTTCGTCTCAAGGATGGAGTTCTCAAACGGCCGCACATCGACCGGTGTCGCCGAGCGGTCGAGCTATCGGCTCGCCCTGGCGCATACCGGGATCCGAACGCTCATGATCGTGCATGCGCTGACGATCGGAGTGCTGGCGGTCGGTTCGTCACTCGTCTCTAATTTCCTGGAAATCGAGCGGGGCTTTGAACCATCGCTCATCTCCCTCCTGAGCGCGGGGGCGGCGGTCGGTACGGTAACGTTCGGCCTGACCGTAGCCCGTCATTCGGGCCTGCGCGCCGCTCCGATCACGGCAGCCGCCATCGCCTGCGCGCTGACCGCTACGGGCTACCTTCTTCTTGCGACGCAGACCTGGCTGCCGCTGGTGGCAATTGCGCTCGTCTTGCGAGGGGGGCTCTTCTCGACGTGGTCGCTGTTTCTCGGCGCACTGGGAAGCATTGCGCCAGCGCATCTCCGCGCGCGCGCGTTCACGATCATGGAGATCCTTGGAGGCAGCGCAATATCGTTCGGACCGGTCGTGGCGTCGCAGCTTTGGGAGATCGATCCCCGCGTGCCGCTCGTCGGATCTGCACTTTGTGCCGCCGCGATGGTGGTGGTGCTATTGACGGTCCGCCACCGCCGGGAGCTGATGGCTCCCTCCGTTCCCGTCACTTCACGCCCCTGACCAGGTTTCGGAATGCCATGGACACGGAACGGCAATGCACGACCGCGCGTCGATCCTGCCCATCAGTGCTGGTATCATCCGTACGGAGATGTGACGCGCGAGCCATGATATGCCCCGCGGCTCGGTCATGGCGCATCGCCCCCCTTTCGCCCCCTCGTTCCACGGAGACAGCGCCAATGGCCGTTGAGCCTCTCATTCATGAACTCGGCAAGACAGGTCGCCGGGCGGTCCGCTTCCCGGCGCCCGATGTGCCCGAGACCCCGATCCCGGACCATCTCCTGCGGCAGAGCCTCCACTGGCCCGAGGTCAGCGAGATCGATGTGGTGCGGCATTTCACCCGCGTAAGCCAGAAGAACCACGCAATCGACATCAACATGTATCCGCTGGGTTCGTGCACGATGAAGTACAACCCCAAGATCAACGAGGCGGTCGCCCGCTACCCTGGCTTCGCCCGCCTCCACCCCTATCAACCGGAGAGCACCGTCCAGGGTGCGCTGGAGCTGATGCACGAGCTTCAGGGGATGCTTGCCGAGATTTCCGGCTTCGACGCGGTGACACTGCAACCGGCCGCCGGCGCGCATGGCGAGCTGACCGGCTGTCTCATCATCGGGGCATACCACAAGGACCGCGGCGACACCCGACGAACCAAGATGCTGATTCCGGATTCCGCCCACGGCACCAACCCGGCAACCGCGCGCATGGCGGGGTTCGAGGTCGTCGAGGTGCCTTCGGATGACCGGGGGAACGCCGATCTCGAAAAGCTTCGCGCACTCGTCGGTCCCGACGTGGCAGGGTTGATGATCACCAATCCGAACACGCTCGGTCTCTGGGACGAGCATATCCATGAGATCGTGGAGGTCGTCCATGAAGCCGGGGGCCTGGTCTACAACGACGGCGCCAACTTCAACGCCATCCTCGGCATCGCCCGGCCCGGCGATCTCGGGATCGATGTGATGCACTACAACCTGCACAAGACGTTCTCCACGCCTCATGGCGGAGGTGGACCCGGATCGGGTCCGGTTGGTGTCACCTCGGAGCTCGAACGATTCCTGCCTGGCCCGCGCGTGCGGATTGCCGAGGACACCGTTGGTGATTCCCCACGGTACGAATGGTTCCAGCCCGAGGCGAGTATCGGTCAGCTTCATTCGTTCCACGGCAATTTCGGGATGCACGTCCGCGCATACTGCTACATCCGCATGCATGGCGCGGAGGGCCTGCGGATGATCAGCGAAGACGCCGTCTTGAACGCGAACTACCTCATGAGCCAGCTGCGGGATCACTTCGAGGTCGCATACGACCGGACCTGCATGCACGAGTTCGTCTTGTCGGGAAGTCGCCAGAAGCGGAACGGCGTACGAACCCTCGATATGGCCAAGCGACTTCTTGATTTTGGCGTGCATCCGCCGACCACGTACTTCCCGCTGATCGTGGCGGAAGCACTCATGATCGAGCCGACCGAGACCGAGTCGAAGGAATCGCTCGATTACTTCATCGACGCCTTGATTCAGATTGCCGGCGAGGCGGAGCGGGAGCCCGAGAAAGTGACCGGCGCACCGCATACCACCGAGTTCAAACGGCTCGATGAAGTCGGTGCGAACCGGGCACTCGAGGTACGGTGGGTTCCGCCCATGGTTGAAGTCGAGGAGCGGGAGCTGGCGGCTGTCGCCGACTGACCGTTTCGCACCGATGGCATACAAGGAAACGGCGCTGGCTTGTGCCAGCGCCGTCTCCTTGTATGCCATCCGCCCTCACTTGACGACGAAGTTGATCATCCGATCCTGCACGAAGATCTCGCGAACTACGCTCTTGCCGGCGAGATGGTCCTGGACGCGCGCGCTGGCCCGAGCCTGCGACACCACCACCGATTCGTCTGTGCCGGAGGGAACGGTGATCCGATCGCGGACCTTACCGTTTACCTGTACGGGAATCTCCACGGTCCGCGTGGCGGCCAGCGCCTCCTCGTAGGTCGGCCACGTCTGTTGATGGACCGAGAACGGCTTCCCGAGCCGGCTCCACATCTCCTCGGCGGCGTAGGGCGTGCTCGGGGCCATCAGCAGCGTCAGCGTTTCCATGCTTTCCTGCCACACCGCTGTCCGGGCGATGGGTTGGTCCCTGTGCTTCATCAGCTCGTTCGTGCATTCGATCAGCGCGGCGATCATTGTATTGAACTGGAACGCGTCGAGATCCGTTGTCACGCGCTTGATGGTCCGGTGCATTAGCGAGCGAAGGGCGGCCGCGTCGTCGGGATTCGCCGGATCGTGCTCCGTCCTCAGGGCCGCTTCGGAGACCAGCAGGAACGCCCGCCGGATGAAGCGCTCCATCCCGGTGATGCCGCGATCGTTCCAGGGCCCTCCTTGCTCCCACGGACCAAGGAACATCAGGTGAAGACGCAGGGCGTCGGCCCCATAGGTGGCGACCAGATCGTCGGGGCCAATCTGGGTGCCGCGGCTCTTGCTCATCTTCGTGCCTTCGGCACTCAGGATCATTCCCTGGTTCCGAAGCCGGGTGAACGGCTCGGCGTAATCGACCAGTCCGATGTCCCGCAACACCTTGGTAATGAAGCGGCTGTAGAGCAAGTGAAGGATCGCGTGCTCGATCCCGCCACAGTAAAGGTCGACCGGTGTCCATCGTTTGGCACGTTCCGGATCGAACGGAAGCGCAGCCTCATGTGGACTCGTGTAGCGGTTCCAGTACCACGACGAATCGACAAAGGTATCCATCGTGTCCGTCTCACGCCGGGCGGGGCCACCACAGGTCGGACACGTCGTATGCAGGAAATCCTCATGGCTCATGAGCGGGCTCTGCCCGGTGGGAGTGAATTCCGCGTCAAGCGGAAGGACAACCGGCAACTGGTCGAGCGGAACCGGCACGATGCCGCAGCCGTCGCAATAGACGACCGGAATCGGCGTTCCCCAATAGCGTTGACGGGAGATCAGCCAATCGCGCAGACGGAAGCTGACCTCGGCCCTCCCCCTTCCCTGCTCGTCAAGCCAGGAGATGATGATCGGCACGCTGTCCGGCACTGGCGTGCCGTCGAACTGGCCGGAATTGACCATTCGACCAGGGCCGGTGTAGGCATGCGGCATGGTTGCGGGATCGAGGACGTCCTCGCCATCCGGCTGGATCACAATCCGGATCGGGAGGTCGAACGCGCGGGCGAAGGTGAAATCTCGCTCGTCATGGGCGGGCACGCCCATGATTGCGCCCGTGCCGTATGACATGAGCACGTAATCGGCGATCCAGATCGGGACCTTCTCGTCATTGACGGGGTTGACCGCGTACGCGCCGATGAACACGCCTGTCCTTGTCCGGCGTTCGTCGGTTGATTGCCGGTCGATGTCGGTCATGCCTCGCGCACGGGCAATATATGCTTCGACCTCGTCCCTGCGCTCGTCGGTGACGAGACGACGGACAAGCGGATGCTCCGGCGCCAGGACCATGAAGGTGGCACCGAACACCGTATCCGGTCGGGTCGTGAAGACCTCCAGCGCATCGCCGGTTTCGAGCGAGAATGTCAGCCGTGCTCCTTCCGACCGGCCAATCCAGTTTCGCTGCATGGTCTTGACCCGCTCGGGCCAATCGAGATCGTCGAGACCGGTGAGGAGCTCGTCGGCGTAATCGGTGATCCGAAAGAACCACTGCTCGAGATCGCGTTTCACCACTCCGTTCCCGCACCGATCGCAGATGTTCCCTTCCAGCACCTGCTCGTTGGCGAGCACCGTCTGATCGTGGGGACACCACCAGACAGCACCGGCCGCCCGGTAGACGAGGCCGCGCTCCAGCATCTGCAGGAAGATCCACTGATTCCAGCGGTAGAACTCCGGCTCGCACGAACTGACCTCGCGCGACCAGTCGATCATCGCGCCCATCACGTCGTACTGGCGGCGCATCTGGGCGATATTGTCGACAGTCCACGTTGCAGGGTGGATGTTGTGGCGGATCGCGGCGTTCTCGGCGGGTAGCCCGAACGAATCGAATCCCATGGGGAACAGGACGTTGTGGCCCCGCATTCGTTGAAGCCGGGCGTACGTGTCGGGAATCGCGAAAGCGTACCAGTGGCCGACATGGAGGATGCCGGAGGGATAGGGATACATGGTCAGCGAGAACCAGTTCGGCTTCGCCGACTGATCGTCGACCTTATAGAGGCCCGATTCTCGCCAGGCCTCTCGCCATTTCGGCTCGATCTGCGCCGCGTCGTACTGGTGGGAGTCGTCGAAAGCCGCGCCGGAGGAGACTGCGGCCGGGTCGGGTAGGGTCGTTGGCATCGTTCGTTCCTGTCTGGTACGCGGATGAATGTATCTCTCGGTTGCTACAGCTGGGAAACGCCGGCGCATTAAACGCACAAAGCCTTCATCCCCACCAGGGACGAAGGCGTTTCCAGAGATTCGCTTCCGCGGTACCACCCTGCTTGACCGCGACGGACTCATCGGGACATCGTTACGGGTGGAGCTGAGGGGGCTCGAACCCCTGACCTCAACACTGCCAGTGTTGCGCTCTCCCAGCTGAGCTACAGCCCCGCGTCAATGTCCGCGCCGTGATGAATCAATCGCGATCCGCTCAATCGCCCGATAACGGAGGCACCCGATGCCAGCTCACCACGGTACTCGTCTTCACTGGCATAGCTCACGGGTGAGTTCGACTCTGGCTGACGCCTTTCAACACCGGCGCCTCTCTGGAGATCGAGCCTACTGCTCCCGGTCATCGCCTCGCACGCGCCCGAGGGCACCGCACGTTCGCTACAACGGACCGTTTCGCAACCGCCCTGCAACGCGATGGAGTATAGATTGTGCCGAATAAAGGTGTCAATTCGCCCGCCTGCCACCCGAACACGCTCTGGCCGCAGCCCCCATGAACTCAACAGGAATGGACAACAGCATGTCTGACCCTGAGAACGGGAATTCCGGACCGAACGATGATACGTCGCTCTCCGCCATCACCGGCGGCATCATCGGAGACCTGGACCGCCTCAGCAACGCTCGTGATGGCGCGCTGACGCTCAGCCGCCAGGTCGTTCGCCAGTCGGCAAACGCCGTTCGTGCGCTTCATCGCGCGGAGCACGAGACGGCGGAGCTCCTGATTGGGCAGGCGCGCGCATTGCTCGACCAGATGATCGACGCGACCGCGCGCCACCCCAGCCTGTACTGGGCCGGTTACGTTCAGGACGCGATGAAGGAATTCGCTGAGGCCGCGATCACGGCCACCATGCTCGCAGACCTTCCTTCGCCCGCTCCGGCGGCTCTCGGAGTGGAGAACGCTGCGTACCTGAATGCCCTGGCCGAGGCCGCCAGCGAGTTGCGCCGGGATACACTTGACGCCCTCCGCGACGACAACATCGGGCGCGCGCTCGCCTTGTTGCGGCGAATGGACGATGTGTACGCCGTGCTCATCACCGTCGATTTCCCGGACGCCATTACTGGCGGCTTAAGGCGCTCGACCGACCAGTTGCGCGGCGTGTTGGAGCGGACGCGGGCCGACGTTACGATCGCGGTGCGGCAGCATCGGCTTGAGCGGGCGTTGGCGCGGTTCGAACGAGCGGACGGATCACCCCTGTGACGGAATGTCCGGGATGATGACGGGTGTGCCCGGCCCGTACCCGTTGGCGCGCAGCCACCCGGCCGGCATCTCGAGCACATGGCTCGCCGGACCGGTGGACGGGTACGTTTCGCGCTCAGCGTCCAGGGTTCCAGCGGGGTCAGGACAGACGCTCTCTGCCGCACCGGTGATCGCTTCCCCCTCGATCCAGATGATATCGAGGCAAAAGCGCATTCCCTTCATCCAGAACGAACGTTCGGAGGATTCCGGAAACACGAACAGCATGCCGGTGCCGGGCTCCAACCCATTGCGGTACCCGAGCCCGAGTTGCTGCTGGTTTGGCGTCAATGCGAGGTCGACGAGCACCGAGGTAGTACCGACCGATATCTCCGCTGTTTCGCGAGCGGCTGGCAACGCCTCGCGCCAGGGCGGCAGGACGAGCGGCTGGGCCACCGCCGACGTCCATTGGAAAGCAAAAAGCAGGACAACGAGGACGGGGAAGAACGAATATCCTGGACGTTTCATGATTCCAGCTCCGTGGCCCTGATCCGATCCGCCGCCAGCAGGTGATCGAGCGCGTTCAGCGTCCTGACCACGTCGTCCACACCGTCGAGCAGGAGATCGCTTTCGGCAATCACGCTGGGTGCGGTGTCGGGGGTGAGCACCCCAACCGCCAGTGTGGGGAGCCCCTCCCCTTCGCGAAGTGCCCGGAGCGCCCGGAACCCGTCCACATCGGTCACGTCATCCCCCAGGAAAACCGCACTCCGGAGGTTCCGCTGCAGCACGATCTCGCGCAGTGCCGTCCCCTTGCTCACCGATGCAGTGGGCCGCAGCTCGTAGACCATCTTTCCGGACGCGACATGCAAACCGTGCGCGATCGCCACCCGCTCAGTGATCTCCCCGAGCGCCAACCCCATCGTGACCGGATCCTCGCTCAGGCGGTAATGGATCGATCCGGAAAGCCGCTTGTCCTCGAACACCAATCCGCCGAGACCCAGCGTCGACCCAATCTCCGCACCAATCTGGTGTAACGCGGTCGAGATCGAGTCGGCGGCGGCGATCCCCACCGGATGATCGACATGGACCCCACGCTCGGCCCACTCGAGGCCGTGGTTCCCGACATAGAGGAGTTCTGGCACCCCTACCCGCTCGCGTGCGTCATTGACGGCACGGCCGGTCACGATGCCAACGAGTTCGATCCGGCGCGCGAGCGCCCTGAGCACGTCCCGGACTCCGGGAGCGAGGGCCGCTCCGTCCGGGGTGGGCGCCATCGGACTCAACGTGCCGTCAAAGTCGGAGAACAGACTAGCGGGCTCGTGCGACAGGACCCGGTACAACCGGGCGGCGGCGTCCTCAACCGGGGTGACATGTGCCACGGGCATCTCCGGAACGCTCTACACGGACACTCTTGCTAAACCTCGTATCGATAGATGGTGCCATCGCGGGCCGCGATCCACACATCGATCACTTCTCCCCGCTCCATGATCGACACATGGAAATAGACATCGCCGCGGGGAGCGGAGGGCGGTCCGAACGGCTGCTCTTCGGTGCTTGGCCGGATCGTGAGACCGCCCACCGCGCCGAATTGCGATGCCTCGTCGTATCCAGCCCTCAGCAGCGAGCGATAGACCGGGAGAATCTGGATCGTCGTGCTGTCGAGGGTCGGAACCGTCGCCGGGTCATCTTCGGACGCCTGCACGGTTCTGGTGTCCGTATCGAAGAAGGCCTGGGCCGTTTCGGAAAAATACGTGCCTTCCCATTGATATCCGGTTTCCAGCAATGGGCAGCCTAGCCGCAGGGTGAACAGGCGAGCGTCCGACTCCCAGGCCTTGGCGATCGCATCGGCCCTGGCGAATCCGTCGACCAACGTCTCCTGCGCGCCTTCGAGATCTCGAATCCGCAGGTGTCCATCGAAGCAGGGTTTCGACGCGTCGTTTTCTCCGGCCAGGGGAACTGGCGTCGAAGGGTCGGCTTGGGCGACGGCAATTCCCGCCAATGACGTGAGCGACAGAAGCCCACCAAGCAGCAGAACAGCAAGGATGGGAAACGTGCCCCGCAACGGTCCACGCGATGTCTTGAGTGGTTGCCAGGTCAATGGAAGCATCGGTTGTCCTGAAGATGGGGGGCGTCACTTTGGACCGGTCCGTGGGGAAGGTGATTTCCATTGGGATCATATCACGCGCCGGTTCGTCCGCCCGGTCGACTCGTCCATGGTCATGGGGGACGCACGCGTGCCGGCCCAATCCGCTCCTGCTATATACTTTCTGAAGGTAACGACCGGTCAGATGCGAAACCGGCAAACGCGCACGAATCGATGGTCCGGGGTGGCCGCGTCCACCGTCCGAACCACGCCTCGTGCGTCCGTCCGGTGCTCCGCAAGAATGGATGAACAGCAAGCGCATGCGGTTATTCAACACCCAATCCCAGCAGGTGGAGGAACTCGTCGTCAACGATGGCCATGTCGGATTGTATGTCTGCGGGGTTACCCCATATGACACGACGCACGTCGGACACGCCTTCACCTTTCTCGCCTTCGATGTGCTTGTCCGCTATCTCCGCGAGATCGGCGAACGTGTCACGTATGTACAGAACGTGACCGACATAGACGATGACATCCTGCGGAAATCGAAAGAACTGGGCCTGACCTGGGACGAGCTCGGCAGGCAGGAAATTTCCAAGTTTCGTCAGGACATGCGGGATCTCAACGCATTGGACCCCGATCATTACCTGGCGGCGACCGCGCACATCCCGCAGATCGTGGCGCTCGTCGAAACCCTTTTGGCAAAGGGGTTTGCCTACGAATCGCAAGGCAACGTGTACTTCTCCGTCGATCGGGCTTCCGGCTTCGGAAAGCTGAGCCATCTGGCCAGGACGGCCATGCTCCCGATCGCCAACGAACGCGGGAACCATCCGGACGATCCCAGGAAGCGGGATCCGCTCGATTTCGTTCTCTGGCAGGCAGGAACACCGGGCGAGCCGACCTGGCCCTCGCCCTGGAGCGATGGCCGCCCCGGCTGGCATATCGAATGCAGTGCGATGGCAACGTCTGTTCTGGGGCCTACGGTCGACATCCACGGTGGCGGATACGATCTGATTTTTCCTCATCACGAATGCGAGATCGCCCAGTCGGAGAACGCGACCGGCGTCAAGCCGTTCGTGCGCTACTGGATGCACGCCGCGATGGTCGACTATCAGGGCGAGAAGATGAGCAAGTCGCTCGGCAATCTCGTCCTTGTGCGCGATGTCCTCGATTCGTACCAGGCAGATGCACTTCGGCTCTATCTCCTGTCGAACCACTACCGCACGCCGTGGGAATACGAGGACGAAGAGATCGAGCGCTGGGCCGCCGTTGCCAGCGACCTCCGCGAAGCAGTTGAAGTTCCCGTCTACGGTGTCGGCGACGTCCTCGATGTCGCCCGTGACCGGGAGCAGTTCTTTGCCGCGCTCGACGATGATCTCGACACGCCGCGAGCGATCGAGCACATGCGGGCAATCGCCCAGGCTATTCTCGAAGCACCCGAGGATGACGACATCCGCACTGCCCAGCGGGCGCTCAGGAAGCTGAGCGAGGTTATTGGACTGGACCTTCAACAGCGCACCTGACGCCGCCCGGCCTCCAGCGCGCCGAATGGTATACTTCCGCAACGCTCGATGTACGGGCATGTTATGTATTGGGAATGGAATAGCACGCGGAGTGACTTCGCGTCCTTTCTCCGCCACGGGCTATAGCGCGTGGGGGAAACCCGAAGGAAGGGGCATTTGGTGGTCAACACCACTCGTGAGCCGCGCGCTTACGAACTCATGACAATCCTCGTTCCCGAACTGGCGGACGAGGATTTGGCTACGCAGATCCAGCGAATAAGTACGCATATCACCACCGCTACCGGGGCAATCAAGGAAACCCTCACCGATTCCCCCTGGGGGCGACGGCGACTTGCATATAGTGTCCGGCACAACAGCCAGGATTACCGGGACGGCTATTACATCGTCTTTCACTTCGATCTCGAACCACGCATGATGACCGAGATCGAGCGAGAGTTGAAGCTCGACGTCAATGTGATGCGGTATCTGCTGGTGCATGACGACCCGAAGGCTGGCGAAAAGGACACCTCGCGACCAGAGGATGCCGACGCTGCGACGGACGAGCCCACAGCCACTGGTGACCAGGATGCCGTGCCGGACCGGACCCCGGGACCTGCCGATGTACCCGCTGCCGCGCAGTCCGATCCGTCTGTGACCGCACCCGACCCGGTCACTGAGCCATC
The DNA here is from genome assembly GCA_902806365.1 of uncultured Thermomicrobiales bacterium. Lineage (GTDB taxonomy): Bacteria > Chloroflexota > Chloroflexia > Thermomicrobiales > UBA6265 > CADCWJ01. The sequence continues at coordinate 716 of CADCWJ010000667.1, read as the reverse complement.
CAGCGTTCAGGCGGCAGAGCCCGCGGCGGGCTCGGCAGAAACCGACCCTGTAACTCCCCCCGAAACCCTTCCCGTCGCCGCCGTGACGGAGGAGGCGGAAGTCGTAACAGAGCCCGCGATGGCCCCTGAATCGGCCGACGCGCCAGTTCCTGCCGTTGAGGCCGCAAGCGCCTCAGACTCCGATGATACGAACGACGCGACGCGGGAGGGCTGAGCACCATGGCCAGTTTTGCGAAGGTCTCGCTTCTCGGTAACCTCGGTAATGACCCGGAGACGAAATACATTCCCTCGGGAGCGATGGTTGTCGAGCTGAGTATCGCGGTCAATCCACGCCCTCGCGGCGGCCAACAGGCCAGGCAATCCGAGGAAGGACGCGCGACCTGGTACCGCGTCTCCGCCTGGGATCGACTCGCGGAACGGATCGACAAACTTGCCCAACAGGGACACATCGCGAAGGGGCGATCGTTATACGTCGAAGGGCGGCTGGAGCCTCGCGAGTTTACCGGAAGCGATGGCCAGACCCGGGTGTCCTATGACGTGACGATGACCGACTTCCAGTTCGTTGGTGGAGACCGCCGGGAGGGCGAAGGCGCCCCTGGCGGAATTGCGGGGAGTTCCAGCGGCTATAGCGGTGGTGGCGGGGGCGAAGGCCCCGGCGGCGGAGGTAGCGGAGGCAATCGCCGCCAAACCTTCAACGACAATCCGCCGAATGACCT
>CADCWJ010000666.1 GCA_902806365.1 uncultured Thermomicrobiales bacterium | reverse complement strand
GTCGCGCTCGATTGCCTCGCCGCCGGCAAGCATGTCCTGATCGAAAAGCCCTTTGCGATCACGGTCCGCGCGGGCCAGGCGATCGCTGATGAGGCGACGCGGCGCGGCCTGATCGCCGGGGTGGCGGAGGGTGTCCGGTACTCCGAATCAGCACGGGCAGCGCGCTGGGTGATCGAGCACGGGCTGATCGGTGCGTTGCAGATCTGGCTTTCCGGCGGCATCGGCAACGAATGGTCACCGGACCGGATCGTCGCCCGCACCTCATGGCGACACCGGAAGCTGGACGCTGGTGGGGGAGGCGCGATCGATATCGGCGTCCACCTCTTCCACCTGATCCGCCACCTGATGGGACCGGTCGCCGAGATCAGTGCCCTGACCAAGACGCTCGAGCCGGAACGGTTTGAGCGTGACGCCAGCGGCAATATAACGAGCCGCGTCCAGAACGATGTCGAGGATGTGTTCTTCGCCAACATGCGCTTCGAGAGCGGCGCGATCGGGACGACCTTCTGGAGCTGGGGCGGGCACGGCGAACCGACCGGGCTCGCCGCCGACCCGGTCATCTACGGGTCGAGCGGCTGCCTCAAGGGCGGCGAGGTCGTGCAGGACAGCGGCTTCCGGGGCAAGGCCGGCGACCTGTTCGGTCGCGGCGCGACTCCGGAACAGCGGCAGCGGTTTTCCCCGGGCGGCATCACCGATCCCTTTGCTCTGGAGACGCTCGATTTCCTGACCGCCATCCAGCATGAGCGGCCGATGGAAGCGAGTGGCGAGGAAGGTGTCCTCGATCTCGCGACGGCCTACGCCGTGCTCGAATCGGCCACGATCAATCGGCCGGTCGGCGTCCACGATGTCCTCGATGGATCGGTCGCGACGTATCAGGAGGAAATCAACGACCACTACGGCATCTGATCAGCATGCACGAACACGATTGCCGATACGCGCTTCGCGCGGACAAAGGCAATGGGGGAAGAGCCAGTGACAGAGCGAATGTTAGGAATGGGTGTAATCGGCTGTGGAGGTGTCGCGCATGGCGCCCACCTGCCGAACATCGTCCGGAATCCACGAGCCAGGTTGGTGGCCGTCGCGGACATCGATCTCGACCGCGCCAAGTCGACCGCCGACCAGTACGGCGGCGTCGCCTATGGGGACTATCAGGAGCTGCTCGCCAATCCCGAGGTCGAGGCGGTCTGCGTGACGACGTGGGCGGCGGCGCATGCCGAGCCCGTGCTTGCGGCGG
>CADCWJ010000665.1 GCA_902806365.1 uncultured Thermomicrobiales bacterium | reverse complement strand
GTTCCGCGGGCTCTGGTAGGCGAAGTGGTGGCTGGCGAGACTGAGCCAGGATCACATCCGTCTCCTTGCGGCGACCCTGGTCAGCACCATCGCCGCGCTGATCACGAGGACCGGCTGGTTCTACGCTGGCGACCAGGATCTCCTCATCAACATGAACACCAGCTGGATCGTATTCAGTTCGACGTACCTTCTGCTGACGGGTGTGGTGATTGCCCTCGCTACCCCGGAATCGACCGCTCGCTGGGCCCGGCAGGAGCGACGAGCCGACCGGTCCGGGTACCTCCGCTGGCTCGTGGGCGACGCGCGCGGCTTCTGGTTCGTCGTCACGGTCGCCACGTTCGCGGTCGTCGCGGCGCTGCTGCTGATCAGGTCGGACAACGCGAGGGGCTCCGACCTCACGGTCGGGGCGGTCGGGGTGGTCCTGAGCTGGCTGATGATGCAGACGGCGTTCACGCTGCACTACGCATTCGCCTATCACAATGGCGGCGGCATCCGGCTCAACTACGAGCCCGAACCGGACCTGTTCGACTTCGCCTACATCGCCTTCACCATCGGCACGTCGTTCTCGATGGTCGACGCCTCGGTGACCTCCCGTCGCCTCCGACGGGTCATCCTCGGCCACGGCGTCCTGTCGTTCGCCTTCAACACGGTCCTGCTCGGCCTCGTCGTCACGTTTCTGGCCGGCTGACCGGGACGAGCACGGTCACGCCTCGACCGCTACGGGTGGCGATGCCCTCTCCGCGCGGGAAGGTGCCACCCGATACGACACCGGGCCGGATCGCCCTCGCTCCAGGTGCCGGTCAACGTGGGCCGCGGGAACGGCGCGTGACACCGACCCCGGGAAAGCCTCCGCTCTGCGATCAGTGAAGCGAACGCAACCGCAGGGCAGTTGATCGCTCGCGTGTCGCGCGGCGCGCCGGGTCCCCTTGGTCGAGCACGACGCGTCGGCCAGTAACGCTGTGGCGCCTGCCGGCGCATCCATGGCAAACCATGGCCCAACCCGGGAAGACCATGAGCCTCCGGGGAAACGGTCAGTTCAGGTAATCGAGCGGGCGAACCGTCATGGTTCCGGCCGAAAGATCGACCCCGACGACGAAATCACGGTGGTGGGGGAACAGCACGTCCTGGCCACCCTCCGGTGGGCGGATCACCAGGACATCGTTGGCGCCGGTCTC
>CADCWJ010000664.1 GCA_902806365.1 uncultured Thermomicrobiales bacterium | reverse complement strand
CTGTTCCCATGGGAGCGTCGATCGGTATCGTCCGGGAGGTGCCCTGATGAGGATCCTTCTTTCCCAATTCCGGCATCCCGACGACCGCCTCGAGCGAGAAGTCATCGGCAGCGGGGTCGATCTCATCGTCCAGACCGCCCGAGACGGCGCATGGATCCCCATTCCGGCCGAGGTGCGCGAGACCATTGACGGCATCATCCATTCGCCGCCGAACACGGATGTGGATGGATCTCCTGCGGATTATCCGAACGTCCGTGCGCTCGTTCGGGCCGGGGTCGGCTTCGATGCCCTCGACCTCAAGGCATGGGGCCAGCATGGCACGGCCGTCTTCAATGTGCCGGATTACGGCACATCCGAAGTGGCCGATCATGCCATCGGCCTGATGCTGGCTCTCACCCGCGGCATCCTCACCTACCAGGATGCGATCAGGGCGGATCCCGCGAAAGGGTGGACCCATGGCATCGCGCCCGTTGTCCGCCGCCTGCGGGATGCGGTCTTCGGCGTCGTGGGCCTCGGCCGCATCGGGCTTGGAGCGGCCACCCGGGCGCGCGCCTTCGGAATGCAGATCGCGTTCCATGATCCCTACCTGCCGTCCGGCATGGAGATCGCGGTCGGAGCGCGCCGGTGCTCGAGCCTTCAGGAGCTGATGGCCGTCTCGGATGTGGTCAGCATCCATGCGCCAGCCACCGAGGAGACCCACGGGCTGATCGGCGCCGAGGCCTTGGCGCACGCCAAGCCCGAGCTCGTCCTGATCAATACGGCGCGCGGCTCCATCGTCGACCTCGATGCCCTGTACCATGCCCTCAGGACGCGGCGCATCTGGGCGGCGGGCTTGGACGTGCTTCAGAAGGAACCCGCAGACCCGTCCCATCCGCTGGTCGCCGCGTGGCGGAGCGGAGAGGATTGGATTGCAGGGCGGCTGGCGCTCACCCCGCATGCTGGGTTCTATTCGCCCGCATCCCTCGTGGATATGCGCGTGAAAAGCGTCGAAACCGTTCTCCGGCACCTCAGGACCGGCGATCTCGCCAACTGTGTCAACACCGAGTTCCTAGCGAAGCGGCGCCTGCCACGATCCGCCGACTGACGAGACTGGGTGACGGTGAACCTGGTTCACCCGATTGGCGAGGACGATCTCCTCCACCGATTGCGGAGACGCTCGGCCGGACCGATGCGGCGTTCCGTCACCGGATCGGTGCCTACTTCGCCGAGGGTTTGGAGCCCAATCTCCTGGGGACACTCCAAGTCGGCAAAGCCTTTT
>CADCWJ010000663.1 GCA_902806365.1 uncultured Thermomicrobiales bacterium | reverse complement strand
CGTCCGCCACGTGACCCCCCCGAAGGGAGGCCCGTCCGACTTGCATGCATTAGGCACGCCGCCAGCGTTGATCCTGAGCCAGGATCAAACTCTCCACCAAGATCGCCCACAAAGGGCGAAAGGGTGCTCGTGTGTTTCGCGCGTCACGGTTCGTCGGTCTCCGACGGTCCGTTCCGCACCTGCTCCTCTGTCTTCCGCACGCGATATCTCGACGACCAAGTCGTCTCGTCGCGCGCACACTTGTCAAGGTGCTGGTCCACTTGCTCTCGCGGGCGACGGTGATCAGGGCCTTGGCGACCCTGTCTGCAACCGGCCTGCTTGCTAGTGGTAGACCCTCGTTCGAGGGCTTGGGAATAATAGCTCCAGCATCCGTCCCTGTCAAGGGGTTCTGCTGAATTTGCCCGATCGGTCCGCGTCGTCGGTGTCGCTTCGGCGGTCCGGAACTGGGGCGAGGGAGATTCTACGACGCGTCTCCCCGAACGTCAAGGGCCGATCGGCTCCCCGTCCGGATCGGGTGCGGCGCTCGCTATACTCCCTCGCGACGGTCCCGCTCGGTGGTTCTTCGGTTCTTCAGGAGGTCTCGCCACGCATGAAACCGATGATTGGCATCACCCCTTCCCCGTCCCTCGACACCCAACCCCACGGCCAGTTCCTCCGCTACGCGCTCAACGAAGCCTATGCCTCGGCTATCGAGGCGGGAGGAGGCATTCCGGTCATCCTGCCGCCGCAATCGAACAACACGGCCGAGCTGATCGCCCGCGTCGACGGTCTTCTCCTAAGCGGTGGTGGCGACCTCGCCCCGGAGCTCTACGGAGCGATTGATATCCACCCCGCCACCTATGGGATCGATCCCGTCCGGGATCAATTCGAACTCGAACTCGTGGCCGAGGCGATCTCGACCGACCTGCCAATCCTCGCCATCTGCCGAGGCATCCAGGTGCTCAACGTCGCCCTTGGCGGTTCCCTGGTCCAGGACATCCCGACCCAGGTCGAATCCACCGTCGATCACCGTCAGCAGGAGGTTGGACTTCCGGCCGACGAGATTGGCCACGATATCGAACTCGGAGACGACCCCGCGGCCACGGGCCTGTTCGACGGAGAATCGCTCGGCGTCAACTCGTTCCATCACCAGGCGATCGATCGGTTGGCCT
>CADCWJ010000662.1 GCA_902806365.1 uncultured Thermomicrobiales bacterium | reverse complement strand
GGGTGAGCCGGAACCGGCTCGAGCAGACGATCGGCCGGCTCGATGTGCCGGTGGCGATCGTACGCGACTTCCAGGAAGCGGACATCGTGCTGACGCTGAAAAACGCGTACCGGCAGAAGCCACAACCGATCCGGGAGTCGGAGATGCGGGGAGTGCCCGTCTACGTCTTGCGCTCGAACACGGCAACGCAGATGGAGCATGTCCTGTTCTCGCTCTTTCCAGCCGCGGTCCAGTCCACCGATCCGGCCCCGGAGCGCGATCAGGAACCGGCCCTTCGCCCTGTCCGGGGCGGCGAGCAGCCGGATTTCATCCTGACTGCGTTGTCCGAGGCGGAAACGGCGATCACGGCGATCATGGAAGGTGCGCCGGCCACCGCCCTGAGCCCCCAATCGCCGCCGATTCGCCGGTTGCAGCACGAGCTTGCCGAGCGCTACAGCCTCTCCTCACGAAGCCGCGGCCGCGACCCGTTCCGCCATGTGGAGATCTATCGCCGGGGTATCCAATAGCTTGAACGGTGCGTTCATCGTGTTCGAGGGGCCGGAAGGCGGGGGTAAGTCGCTCCAGGCGCAGCTGCTCGCGGTCTCGCTCGAGCGTGCCGGCCACCCGGTTTTAATGACACGAGAACCGGGTGGCACCGGCGTCGGGGAGGCCATCCGGGCGGTGCTTCTCGAACGTGGTGACGTCGCGATTGCCGCCGAGACCGAAGCCCTGCTGATGACGGCCGCGCGGGCGCAGCACGTGCGCGAGGTGATCGCGCCCGCACGGGCAGCCGGACGGGTCGTGCTTTGCGACCGGTTCGTCGATTCGACGTACGCCTATCAGGGTGGAGGACGTGGCCTGGACGGAGAGGCGTTGGCCACGATCCAGCGATTCGCCACCGCGGGGGTCGAGCCCGACCTCAAGCTGCTCCTGGATCTGCCGGTCGAGGAGGGGTTGCGCCGCCGGCAGGCAGATCCGGAGACTCTCAACCGGATCGACCGGGACGAGCTCGCCTTTCATCAGCGGGTGCGCGAGGCGTACCTCAGGCTTGCCCGGGGAGACCCCGACCGGTGGGCGGTGATCGATGCCTTGGGCTCGCCCGACGCCGTGGCCCGTGCGATCGATACGGCGGTCCGGGATCGGCTCGGTCTTCACGGCGCGATCCAGGCTCCGCGTGCGCCATACTCGGTCGCGAGTGGGCCTGCCAGTTCCTGACCGGGTCCATGAGCTTGAGACCACCATCGGAAAGCGTGCGGGAACAATGGAACACAGGCAATGAAGCTCGTCATCGTGGTAGTACAGGGGAGCGACGCCAACTCCCTGCTCGCCGCCCTGACCGAACGGGGAATCCGGGCCACGCAGATCACCAGCGCGGGCGGGTTTTTGCGCGAGCAAAACGTTACCCTGATGATTGGGGTGGACGCGGCCCGGGTAACGGAAGTGGGAGAGACCGTACGCAGCACCTGTCATTCCCGGACTCGATTCGTGAATCCGCTCATGCCAATCGTGGAACCGGGCGAATTCTATGTGCCGAATCCGGTCGAGGTGGTGGTTGGCGGCGCGACAATGTTCGTTCTTGCGGTCGAACGATTCGAGCGACTTGGATAGCATGATAGTGATCAGCTAAGGGGAGCCTTCATTTTGGATATAGAGACACTCATAGCGCGCGGCCTTCAAGTCCTGTTGGCGCTGGGCGGGGCCTATCTGATCGCCCTCTGGTTCGTGCTGGCGGTCTGGACCTTCCGGGACATCGAGACCCGGAGCCGGAGCGTCGTGACCCAGGTCTTTTCCACGCTGATGGTCGTGCTGTTCTGGATTCCGGGTCTCCTTCTCTACCGCTTGCTCCGGCCCAAGGAAACGCTGGATGAAGCGTACCAGCGGTCGCTGGAAGAGGAATACCTGATCCAGGACCTTGAGGAGCTTCCGCTCTGCCCCTCGTGCAATCATTTCGTGGAAGACGATTTTCAGATCTGCCCGCACTGCAACACGCAGCTCCGCGAGGCATGCTCGTCTTGCGATCGGCTGATCGACCTGCGATGGGAAATCTGCCCGTATTGCGGCACCCAGCATCATAGTGGTGAAACGCAGGCAGAGGCAGCGGTCGACATGTCCGACGACCGTTGGATTGATCCGGCGTCGATTGAGCGCCGGCTGCGCGAATCCGAAGAGCGTCAGGAGCGGCAGCGAACCCGGGCGCTTCCGGCCGCGACGGCGGCCACCACACTTGCGCGCGGTTTGCTGGACGCACCGGCTGATCCGTCGATCGCCACCCCAAGTGACCGGGTGATGGTGCGTCATGGCGACGATGGCGCTACCGCGCTCGGGACAACGCAGCAGCTGATCCCGAGCCGGGCCGACACGGCGAGGCAAAACGGCGCCAGCGGTGATGATTCGACCGGGCGACTTCCCGCCCAAGCGGGACCGGCCCGAGACGATGGCCCTGATCTGTCCGGCCTGGGCGATCCGGAGGAGAACGACGAGGACGACGATTCGGCGGCGTCGGGCACGGTTCCGAAGCGGTATCGCGTCACGTAAGGGGATCATGCCGTCCGGGTATGGATCAGGGAGCCGCCGGGATCTCCCGCGTTCGTTGACTCCCGCCGTATGCCCGGGTGGGGATCGCGTCCGGACGGATCTGGAAGTTGAACTTTTCCCGCACGGCATCATAGAAGTTGGACGATCCAACCTTGACGAGCTGAAACGTGTGGATGCCGCGTTCCACCTTGATCACGTCGTTCATCCGCACATCGATCAGTGTCCGGCCGTCGAGAATCAGCGAGCCTTCATGGTTGTTGGTGAGGACCAGCTCTATCTTGACGTCCTCGGAGGCAACCATCGGTGTTCGGATCGGGGAGTGACATGAGATCGGCACGATCGCGAACCCGCGGACGCCAGCGGTGAGGATCGGGCCACCCGCCGCCATGCAATAGGCGGTGCTACCCCGTGCGGTTGATACGATCATGCCGTCACCGGGATAGGTGTTGACGAAGTGGCCGTCGATGTAGACCTCGACATCCAGCATTCGATTGCCGCTGCGGATCACGACATCGTTGATCGCCCAGCCCTGATCCTGCTCTGTCCCTTCCCGCAAGAGCGATCCGTTGAGCGTCGAACTGGTCTCGACCTCATATTCCCCATTGACGAGCGCGGCGAGCGCGGCCCGCCAGTCCTGCTGCTCGACGAGAGCCAGGAAGCCGACCTTTCCGAAGTTGAGGCCCAACAGCGGAATGTCGGGGTAGACGTTGGCGGCGCGCATCATCAGGCCATCGCCACCCAACACGACGACAGCATCGATGGTCGCGGTTCCGCCTGCCGAGAGCTCGGCTTCAGTCACCGGCGTGTGTCCTTGCTCGATCAGCCATTCCGCGATGGTCGCTCCGAGCTGCTTGGCTTCGGGCTTGCTCAGGGCCGCCACGATTCCGTAACGTTGCGACACTCGATCTCCTCCCTTGCCGTTGGCCACTGCTGGTCCTGGTCGGTTTCGCATTCAGGTTGCCCGCTTCCCGATGGTCACTGGGAATCGTGACTGGCGGCGATCGACTCCGCCACGACTTCAGGGCGTTCCATCGCCCATGGCGGCGTGAGATACGCCTCCCGATCATCGCGCGACGCGAAGCGGTACAACGCTGCCGGGCGATGGCTGCCGTCGCGACGCTTCTCGTCGAGTTGCTCGAGGATGCTCGACGCAATCATCCGACGCCGGAAGTTGCGTTTGTCGACCGGATGACCGAGCACGGCCTCGTAGGCCAACTGAAGGTCGGACAAGGTGAACGTCGGCGGCAGCAGGTGAAAGGCAATATTGGTGTATCCGAGTTTGGCTCGAAGTCGCATCAGCGCGTAATCCAGCACGCGCCGATCCATTTCGGACGGAAGTACGACCTCGCGCGCGGCCATCCAGGTAAGCCCGGCGGAGTCTTCGTCATGTCGCTCATGATCTCGGAACAAGGCGAGGTAGCTAACGGTGACCGTCCGGTCTTCGGTCGCTGGATCGCCGAAGGTATAAAGTTGCTCGAGATACTGTTCGTGGGAGCCGACGCGCTCCCGGACGATTCGCCGCGCCGCGACATCGAGCCACTCAGCGGGAGCCGGTACCCCGGCAGGGAGCCGCTGGCCACCTTCGCCGACCGGATGAACCGCAACCGACAGCCCCGCTCGACCGAGCCGGAACGGCACCGCACTGATGCGGACCGGTGATACCGCCGCGATTGTGTTCTTAAAGACCATTGTCGCACCCTGTCGCCGGCGCCATGCCCCGTATGGGTCACGCGCCTACCATTCTCGCGCATACCGACGAACGGCGGCGACCGACGATGTGGCATGTTTCAGCCACGACCAAGTAAACTGAAGAAAGCCATTTTGGCGGATGGTGAAATGGTATCACAAGGGTCTTTGGAACCTTTATTCCAGGTTCGAATCCTGGTCCGCCAGCCACCACGGAGTCTGTGGCCACAGGTATGCCCCGCTCCACGAGATCCGATCCCCACGGTGGCCGGGGCTTCATTCGCGCCTGCATCGCCGGCTTTTCCTGACTGGGAAGTGATGGTTCGCCGGTGACGAGCGACGCAACGCAACCGGCCCTCGAGAACGTAGCGGTGGCGGTCCTCGCTGCCGGCTATGGCACCCGCATGAAATCCGGCACACCGAAGCACCTCCACACGGTTGGCGGCACCCCGATCGTGGAGCGCGTGATTCGCGCCGGCCTGGCAATTGAGCCAGACCAACTGGTTGCCGTGGTGAGTCCTCTCCTTGCCGATCTGCCGGACATGCTCGGTATGCCGGGCGCGTTTACCACAACTATCCAGGCGGTCGCGGATGGCACCGCGGGCGCTGCCCGCTGCGCGCTCCAGGCACTGGAGCCCTGCCGGTGGCTGATCTCGCTACTGGGCGACAGCCCTCTGCTTACCGGCGGGACCGTCGCGGCGCTTCTGGCGGGCGGGCGCCGGACCGGCGCAAAGATCACGATCCTCACCTGCGAGCTGCCGGAAGCGGCGAACTACGGCCGGATTGAGCGGAATGCCGCCGGAGACCCCGTTCGAATCATCGAGCAGAAGAACGACGACCCACTGTCGCGACAGGGGCGGACGG
>CADCWJ010000661.1 GCA_902806365.1 uncultured Thermomicrobiales bacterium | reverse complement strand
TTCTACGAGTTCCAGGGAGGCGACCTGCTCGTCGACGGGCGGAGCATCCGGAGTCTCGATCTTCAGAAGTACCGGCCCCAGTTGGGGATCGTGCCGCAGTCGCCGTTCCTGTTCTCGGGCACGGTGGCCGACAACATTCGCTACCCGAAACCCGGCGCGACCGATGACGAGGTGCTTGCCGTCGCCCGCTCGGTCGGCCAGGGCGACTGGATCGAATCGCTGCCGAACGGGCTCGAGACCAATGTTGGGGAATATGGGCGGTCGCTCTCGATGGGCCAGCGCCAGCTCGTGGCCCTCGCGCGGGTGCTGATCCAGGATCCCGCGATCGTGATCCTCGACGAAGCGACCGCCAGCATTGACCCGATGACCGAGGCGCAGATCCAGGAAGGGCTCGACGTCGTCCTCGCGGACCGCACATCGATCGTGATCGCCCACCGGCTCTCGACGATCGAGCATGCAGACCGGATCATCGTGCTCGACCATGGCGAGATCGTGGAGCAGGGGACGCACGCCTCCCTGATCGCGCTCGGTGGCCGGTATTGCGATGTCTACAACACGTACTTCCGCCATCAATCGCCGAACTACGTGCCGGGCGAGGGGTTCGTGCCGGTGTCGCGAGAGCTGGAGCCCGCCACCGCAGACTGACGCGTCCGTCAGCCGACCGGGCGCGATGCGGCACCGCGAGGTTGCACACCGCCGTCCGATTGCGCCGTGTAGCCGCTGCGCATGCTGATCCCCGCGAGCAGGGCGAGGGCGATCATCGCGACCCCGAGCCCGATCGCGGCAGCAGCGCTTGGCTCCGTTCCCCACCCCACGCCCTCGCCAAACGCCAGGATCGCACCACCGAGCCCGACGCCGACCGAGAACGCAAAGAGATCGGCCAGCAGCGCCGATGAGGCCACCATGCCATCCCGCCCCGGCGGCGCGTTCGCGAAGGCGACCAGGGCGGCGGTGGGGTAGGCGAGGCCGATCCCCAGCGCCGTGGTCATCCAGCCGGCCACGGCGACCGGATACAAGATATCCCGGAACACGACGATGCAACCGAGGAGGCTGGCGGTGCCGGCGAGGGCAAGGCCGAGACCCAGGTTCATCCGGAACGGACGGCCCGCGGGGCCACTGATCCGATCCCAGCGCGCCTGCGCCAGC
>CADCWJ010000660.1 GCA_902806365.1 uncultured Thermomicrobiales bacterium | reverse complement strand
TATCCAGAACCCGGCATTCTGGGAGGGCAGCCTCAGCGTGATCAAGGCCGACGTCGATACCTTCGTCGCGCTCGTCGACCGGCGCGCCGGCGCCTGAACCTTACATCTCCTCGCATCTGGAAGGGGTGAGGACATGGCACATCCGGGTTGGGAAGCGACCCTCGCCAGCAGCGAGGACCGAGCCGTGGCCGAGCTTCTCGAGCTCCTGCGTATTCCCAGCGTCAGTACTGATCCAGCGCGCGGGACTGATGTCCTGACCGCCGCCGGATGGGTGCGGGACCGGCTCGCGCTCGCGGGATTCCTGGACGTTCGGCTCATCCCCACCTCGAGGCATCCGGTCGTGATCGGCCGGTGGGAGGTGGACGCCGCCCTGCCCACGGTGCTGATCTACGGGCATTACGATGTGCAGCCCGAGGATCCGGTCGATCTCTGGGAGACGGCTCCATTCGAGCCCACGATCCGTGACGGCCGCGTGTTCGGGCGCGGGGCCGCCGACATGAAGGGCAACCTGCTGACCGCAATCCACGGCGTCGAGGCAAGCGCCGCCGCGAATCGTGGACGCCCGGCGATCAATGTCGCGGTGATCTTCGAGGGGGAAGAAGAGATCGGCAGCCCGTCGCTGGGCGCGGTAGTGCGCGACCACGCCGATCTGCTGCGAGCCGACGCCGTGCTCTCCGCCGATGGCGGGCAGTTCTCCGACACTGTGCCGTCGCAGACCGTCGCGCGAAAGGGGCTTGCCGGAATCCAGATCGCGATTCGTGGCGCAAACTCCGACCTCCATTCCGGCCGGTACGGCGCGTACGTGCCGAACGCCGCAAGGTCCGCCGGCGAGTTGATCGCGTCGTTCCACGACGGCGATGGCCGGGTTGCGGTCGATGGCTTCTATGATCGCGTGATCGAATTGACCGCCGGCGAGCGGGCGGAAGCCGCCGCGACCGCTGAGGACGACGCCAGCACCTTGCGGGCCCTGGACATCCCGGAGCTGTGGGGTGAGGCGGGATACACCGCCCAGGAGCGCCTTTGGGCGAGACCGACGCTCGACATCAACGGCGTCTGGAGCGGGTTCCAGGGGGAGGGATCGAAGACGGTCACACCCGCCGAGGCATGGATCAAGATCACGACCCGGCTCGTTCCCGATCAGGATCCGGCCGAGATCGTCGAGCTCATTCGCGTTCACGTCGAGAAGCATCGCCCGCGCGGGACGCGGACCGAGATCAGCGGGACCGCGGGGAGCGCGAAGCCGTACCTGCTCGACCGGTCGAACCCCGTCTATGCTGCCGTCGACGTGGCGCTGACCCGGCTCTACGGACATCCGCCTGTGGTCCAGCGTGCGGGGGGAACCATTCCGGCGACCGCGATCTTCCTGGATGAACTGGGATTGCACACCATCGGCTATGCGTGGAGCGCGCCGGACAGCCGGTCGCACGCGCCAAACGAGTGGTACGGCATCGCCGGGTTTCTCCGGGGAAGACGAGGGTACGCGATGCTGCTGGACACGCTGGCCGAGGCGACGGGGTAATCCGTCCCGATCACGGGGCCACCGGGAGATCCGCGCGTGCCGCCCACAGAGCCCACCCCTCGTCGTAGACCCTGATCGATCCATACCCCGCCAGCCGCAACGCCAGCCAGACGAGACCGGTGTCGATCCCGAACCGTCCGTAGATGACCACCTCATGATCGGGCGCGAGACCCACCCGCGTAAACTGCGCTCGGAGCTCGGCGTTCGAGCGGAGCTGGCCGCTCTCGTCGAGGATCAGCTGATCCCACGGGACCGAGATGGATGATGGGATCGTTCCGGTACGGATTGTGTCGTTGAGCGTGTCGTTTCGTTCGGCCGGGGTCCGGCTGTCGACAAGGGAAAGCGCCGGGTCTTCAAGCCGGGATGCCAGCTCCGCAGTGCCGATCACCATCTGCGGGATGATGTCGGTGGCCAGCTCCGTCGGGACGGGCATCGCCGCTGGGGCGTCCGAGGTCGGGAGCCCTGCTCCCTTCCAGGCGGCCAGGCCGCCGTTGAGAACCGCGCCATTCTCAAGGCCAACGAATGCCATCAGCCAGACGAAACGTGCCGCATCACGGCCATGCCGATCGTCGTAGGCGACAACCCGTGTTGTGGTATCGATCCCGAGCGCACGAAACCAGTCTCGCGGTCCCGTAGGGTAGGGGTTGGGCGACAGCGCCTGACCGTAGCTGGCGGCATTCTGGTCCATCCCGTCCTCTGGCCAGGCATGGATCGCGCCGGGCACATGCTCCAGGTCGTATGCCTGGACGTCGGACAAATCAACCACGAGCAGTGGCGATTCGGGGACGCTCCGCTGCTCGCTCAACCAGGCCGGGGTGACGACGAGCGGCATCCCGATTGTCCGGGCGGCGTCCGGCGCCGGCTGGGGTGCGACCGACGCCACTCGATCGGGAGAGGTGATCCGCTGGGCGATAGAGCCGATCGCGGCGGCTGTCAGCGAGACGACGACGATCATGGTGAGGGTCGTCTGGAGCCGGCGCATCCAGGAGGGATGCGCCGGCTGAATCGGATCGGCCGTTGTCGAGGCTGCCGCCACGGTTAGCCGTTCTCCGGCGCGATCTCGAACACGACCCGGACGTCGACACGAATCTCCGACTGGCCGGGGCTGATCGGTACGGGCCTGGCCTCGGCGGCACCGCTCGCCATCGCCATGTCGGCCTCCTGATACTCATATGGCTGCGGTGGAGGGGCGCTCGTCTCCTCAATCGAGTAGACCCCGACGATCCGGACGCCGGCGGCGGCGGCCAGTTCGTCGGCCTTGGTACGGGCATCGGTCACGGCCATGGCTCGCGCTTCCGAAGCCGGTCCTGAGGGATCGTCGGTGTAGAACCGGATGCCGTTGACGCCGGTCGCGCCACCGGTGACTGCGGCGTCGAGGATCGTTCCGACCTTATCGATCTCGCGGATCGTGACCGTCAGGGTCGCCGTGACGATAAATCCGGAGATGCCCTCGAAGTTGCCGT
>CADCWJ010000659.1 GCA_902806365.1 uncultured Thermomicrobiales bacterium | reverse complement strand
GGCCAGTTCCGCAACTGGTTCTACTCGCTGATTGCCGAGAGCACCGCCCTGACCGGGGAAGCGCCATTCCGAAACGTGTTCACCTACGCCTTGATGCGCGATGAAAACGGCGAGGAGATGCACAAGAGCAAGGGCAACGCAATCTGGTTCGACGACGCCGCCGATGAAATCGGCGTCGACACCATGCGCTGGCTCTTCGCGACGGTCACCCCCAGCGCGAACGTCAACTTCGGCTACCACATCACCGACGAGGTTCGCCGCCGGTTCATCATCCCGCTTTGGAACTCGTACTCGTTCTTCGTGACCTATGCCCGGATCGATCGCTGGACGAGACCGGAGACTCCCAGTCCTGTCGCGTCCCGTAGCCTCCTCGACCGCTGGATCGTCTCTCGCGGCCAGGAGCTGATCGAGACCGTCCGTGCCAATATGGACGACTACAACATTCAGGACGCCGCGCGAGCGATCGAGCACTTCGTCGTTGAAGAACTGTCGAACTGGTACATCCGGCGCAATCGTCGCCGGTTCTGGAAGCCGGAAAGTGACCAGGACAAGGCGTTCGCCTACGAGACGCTCTACGACTCGCTGGTCCTCGTCTCGCACCTGCTCGCGCCCATCCTTCCGTTCCTGAGCGAGACGCTGTACCAGAATCTCGTGCGGTCGATCGACACGTCGAAACCAGACTCTGTTCATCTTTGCGATTTCCTGACCGCCGATCCGTCGCTGGTGGACGAGACGCTGTCGCGGGAAATGTCCGCCGTGCTCAACGTCGTCCGGCTGGGCCGGTCGGCTCGTTCCGACGCCAACATCAAGGTGCGCCAGCCGCTCCCGGCGATCCTCGTCCATACGTCCGATCGACGCGACACGGAGGGGGTCGTCCGGCTCAAGGACCAGATCCTGGAGGAGCTCAACGTCAAGGACGTTCGCGCGCTCGACGAGCTTGCCGACGTTGTCACGCATGAGATCCGTCCGAACCTGCCGTTGTTGGGACCCAAGTACGGAAAAAAGATCGGTGCAATTCGCTCCGCTCTTGTGCAGGCCGACTCTTCCGCGATCGCCGCTTCGGTTGACCGGAACGACTCGGTCGACGTCATGCTGGACTCAGGGGAGACCCTGACCCTTCTGCCCTCCGAGGCGCTGGTCTCCCTGCGCAAGCGGGAAGGATATGCGGCGGCGCAGGGCGGGGGAGCCACCGTCGTGCTCGATACCACGTTGACCCCGGAACTGATTGACGAGGGGATCGCCCGCGATTTCGTCCGCGCCGTCCAGGATCTCCGTAAGCAACTGGAGTTGAGGATCGAGGACACGATCCAGCTCCGGTTTGCCGCCGGCGATGATATCCAGCGCGCCGTGACGGCGAATGTCGACTACGTGAAACGGGAAGTACTCGCAGCCTTGATCGAGCATGTCGGAGACGATGAGGTTGAAGCGGAGGCCGCCACCGTCAAGGTCGGCAGCACCACCGTTCGCATCTCCATAGCCCGGAATGATCCGTCCGATTAGTTCCCCTGTTGTCCAGGGGCGTCCATATGCGATGAAGAGGCTTTACTTGTGGCAACCAAACTCGTGATCATCGGCTTGCCAGGTTCCGGCAAGACCACCGTCTTCAACGCACTCACCCGGGCGACCGCCGCGACAGGCAACTTCGGTGCCAGCAGCGACGAGCCGAATCTGGCGACGGTCAAGGTCCCCGATCCTCGGCTGGACGCCCTGACGGCCCTGTTCAAGCCGCAACGGACGGTTCCGGCGGATGTCCAGTACCTGGATGTCGCGGGCATCGCCAAGGGCATTTCCGAGAAGGGCATGAGTGGGCAGTTGCTTGGTCAT
The DNA here is from genome assembly GCA_902806365.1 of uncultured Thermomicrobiales bacterium. Lineage (GTDB taxonomy): Bacteria > Chloroflexota > Chloroflexia > Thermomicrobiales > UBA6265 > CADCWJ01. The sequence continues at coordinate 11,578 of CADCWJ010000659.1, read as the reverse complement.
CTTGCCCAGGCCGACGCTCTCGTCCACGTGGTCCGGGCGTTTGAAGACCCGAACGTTCCCCACACCCAGGAGACGGTCGATTGCGCTCGCGATATCGAGACGATCAACCTCGAACTGCTGTTCAGCGATCTCGCGCTGATCGAGAAGCGCATCCTCCGGATCGAGAGCCAGATTGGGAAGTCGCGCGGGCCCGAGCGCGAAGCGCTCGATCGTGAGCTGGTCCTGATGAAGAAGCTGCTGGCGGCGGTAGAGACCGACACCCCGCTGCGGCGGATCGTGCATGACCTGGACGAGGACGAGATACGGATGTTCCGGGGCTTTGGATTTCTCACCGCGAAGCCAATGCTCATTCTCGTCAACATCGGCGAAGAGCAGCTCGGCGAAACGGCAGCCAACCTGCTTTCCGCGCTCCGGGACCAATTTGCGTCCATATCCCTGTCGATCGACGTGATTGCCGGGCAGATCGAAATGGAGATCGGGCAGCTATCCGACGACGATGCCGAGATCTTCCTGTCCGACCTCGGGATCACCGAGTCCGGCCTGGGCCGGATCATCCGGGAATCGTTCGATCTCCTCGGGCTGATGCCGTTCTTCACGGTCGGACCGGACGAATGTCGCGCCTGGACGATCCGGCGTGGCGCGACCGCGGTCGAGGCCGCCAGCGAGATTCACTCCGACATCCAGCGGGGGTTTATCCGGGCCGAGGTTGTCTCATACGACGCCATGATCGCGGCCCAAACGATGGCCGAGGTCCGCAAGGCGGGGGCTTTGCGCCGTGAAGGCAAGACGTACGTGGTTGCCGACGGCGACATTATCAACTTCCTGTTCAACGTGTAGGGAGTTGATTTCGACGTGCTCGCCGTCGACTGGGCACCGTGCCCGTGACTGCGGAGAGGCAGGGAGAGTACGCTCCCGGAGGAATGAGCCGCCACCGTTTGCCGGAATGTTTGTGAGTACGCTCCACCACTGAAAGCGACACGCTCCAACCACATGGACGACGACTCCATAGATATCCAGCCCCGGCCGCCGCGGGAGCTTCTGGGCCGCGCCGCGCTTCTCGCGGCACTGGGCCGTCGGGGCCTGATCGAGGGCGAGGCTGACGCCGATCCGATCACCGCCGAGACCGACCGGTTCGATCTGCAGGCGTGGGTCCGCGTGGAGCTCAGCGTCTGGATGTCGCCGCTCGATCTCCATATCCTGCAGGCGCCGGTCGGTTCCCTGACCGCGCAGGAGGAAGCCTATTGTGCCGATGCCCTGGTGTCGGCCTCCACCATCGGATGGTGCATCGGCGCCGTCAGTCAGCAGTTACCAATGCTCTCGGACGGTACTCCAGAGCACGGTGTGCTCGCCTGGACTCCGGCCCCCTGGACGACAATACGAAGCCGCGTGCGACTGGTTCGCCTACGGAGCGACGAGGATCTGGCGCGCGAACGTGAGCGCTGGGAGTTGATCGTCTGGCGGATGTCCCTATTCACGAATGACGCCAGCTTGCCGGATGACGAGGCCGCCCTGAAGGAAGTCCTGGTCGAGGTGGCGACGGCCGGTCTCCTCCCGATCAGCTACGATGATTTCGCCACCGACGACGGCGTGCCGTTTCGAGAACTCGCAACGGATTTCCAGGAGCAACTGGACGCCGAGGCGACGCTGCGCCTCCATGCGATGAACTGGGTATGCGGGTTTGGCAGGGAGTGGGAAGACGTCCCTCTCTTCCCCGATTAGCGTATCGCGGGGAGCGCGACGCCATAGCCCTGACGAGCGGCGGCGATAAACTGTCGAATCCGCTCCGGACTCTTCAGGCCATCCTGCTCTACACCGCTGCTCACATCGACCCCGCCTGGGCGTACGGCCGCGATACCCGCACGGACGTTCTCCGGCGTCAGCCCCCCGGCGAGAATCAGCGGATAGGTCTCCGCCAGCCCGGCCGCAAGCTCCCAGTCTGCCACCTTGCCGGTGCCACCGAAATGACCCGGCGATTGGGCCTCGATCAGCACTGCCTCGGCTGGGCGCTCGTGATCGAGCCACGGGTCGATCAACCGGCGCACGAGGTCCATCGATGCCCCGGCCGGCACCCGAACGGTCCGAAACACCGGGGTCGAAAGCATACCGAGCAACTCCGCTTCTTCATCGCCCGAGAGCTGCACGACATCCGGCTGCGCCTGTTCAATGATTTCCCGCAACACACGTTCGGGTTCGTTGACGACGACGGCAACGAGACGGGGACGCTTTTTCATCGACGCAAGATGATCCCGCACCTCCAGGACAAGTGCGGGCTCCACTCGACGACGCGACGGCGCCATGACGAATCCCAGCGCATCGGCTCCTGCCTCTGCGGCGACAAGTGCGTGCCGTACATCGCGCAGGCCGCAAATCTTGATCAGTTCCCCAGCGTTGCTCATCCCGCTATCGACCTCGAACGATCCGCGGAACTCCCGCCAGAGCGCGCACTGCCGCCTCGCGATCCGCCTGCATGATGATCGATTCCCCCACCAGGACAGCGTCGACGCCGGCAATTGCCATCCGCTCGATGTCTGCTCGTGTCGCGATTCCGCTTTCTCCAACCACCACGCGGTTAGGGGGAACGCGGGGGGCCAGTCGCTCCGTGACACCCAGGTCCACCTGTAGCGTGCGCAGATCCCGGTTGTTGATCCCAATTATCGTCGCCCCGACCTCTAGGGCGCGCTCCAGCTCCCGCTCGTCATGAACCTCGATGAGCGACCCCATCCCAAGGTCACGCGCCGCCGCCGAAAGGGCGATCAACTGCGCATCGTCCAGCGCGGCCACGATGAGAAGGATGCAACTGGCGCCATATGCGCGAGCCTCCATCACCTGATACTCGTCGACGACGAAGTCCTTACGCAGCACGCCAACCGGTCGCTCGCTCGTTGAAGCGGACGTGGCAACCGTCGCCAGGTCATCGAGCGACCCCCCGAAGAATGGCCCATCGGTCAGGCACGAGATTGCCGCCGCACCTCCCGCGATGTAGGAACGTGAGACGCCATGCGGTTCGATCTCGACCTCGAAGCGGCCTCTTGACGGCGACGCGCGCTTGAACTCCGCGATCAGCCTGACGGTCTCGCCCTTGAGCGCCGCTTCGAAATCGATCGCTGGCCCCTGATCCGCAATCCGTGACCGCAGCGCGGATTCAGGCACTCTGGCCCTACGCTTCTCGAGATCCTCTTTGGTGCGCGCGACTATTCGATCCAGCACCGTTCCCGTGTCCGAAGCGCTCACGCGATCACCTGGGCTCTCGACTCGACCAGCTGCCCGGTGAACCCGACGAGGCGGTTCAGCCGATCCAGCGCCGCACCGCTGTCGATTGCTTCCGCCGCCAGCTCGATCCCCTCGCCAATCGAATCCGCTCGCTCCGCCGCGTAAATGCCGGCACCGGCGTTCATCAGCGTGATCGTCCGCCGCGGCCCCGCCTCACCGGACAGGATTGAGCGGGTAATCGCCACGTTCGTCGCCACGTCTCCGCCTTTCACATCGGTCGTCGTGCCGCGCTCCAGTCCGAATTCACTAAGCGAGATCGCGTACTCACGGATCGTGCCTCGCCGGGAGTCCCATTCCGTGATCGCGCTCTGCCCCACAATTCCGATCTCGTCGAGGCCCTCCTCGGAATGCACGAGCACTGCGCGGGTGCTGCCGAGCATTTTGAGTACGTCCGCAAGCTTGCGGGCAATATCGGGATGGCCAACGCCAATCAGTTGATGGCCCGCGCCCGCCGGATTCGTCAGGGGACCGAGCACATTGAAGATCGTCCGAATCCCCATCTCGCGCCGTGACGGACCGACGAACCGCATCGCGGGATGGAACGCGGGTGCAAACATGAAGCCAATCCCGACCGCCTCGACCGATTGCGCGACCTCATCCGGGCTGAGCTCCACCGCCACTCCAAGCCCTTCGAGCAGGTCAGCGGAACCGCAGAGACTGCTTGCGGCCCGGTTTCCATGCTTGGCGATCCGGACTCCCGCCGCCGCGATGGCGAATGTAGCGGTCGTCGAGATATTGAATGAGTGGGCGTTGTCACCACCGGTGCCGCAGGTATCGAGCAGCGGTTGTTCGTTCGCATCGACCTCCACGGTGAGCGCGTGCGATCGCATCGCCTGAGCGAATCCGGCGATCTCGGAAACCGTCTCGCCCTTCATTCGCAGGCCGGTGACGAGCGCGCCGATCTGCGCGCCCGTCACCGAGCCGGTCATGATCGCGTCCATCGCCGCGGTCGCCTGCTCCTGCGTCAGCTCCCGCCCCTCGACAACCGTCTTGATCGCGTACTTTATGTCGAAATCGACAGTCGTTCCCATGAACTGGTCGCTCTCCCTGTTGTCGTCTGTACCGCGCGCCGCGGCTTCGCCGGGTAGTGACCGGTCACACGCTAACGAGGAGCGGCAACGGCACGAATCAAGCCCATTTCTCTGTTCCGGACCGGCCGCACGCTAATACCCGACCACCCTGGCCATTTCCCGTTCGGTTGGGATCGCCCCGCAGCTCCGGAGAAAATTCGCCAGGAGATCCGCCCCCGAGGTTGTCAGAATCGACTCGGGGTGAAATTGGACGCCCTCGATCTGCATCGACCGGTGACGCACGCCCATCACCACCCCATCTTCCGACTCCGCCGTGATTTCGAACGAGTCCGGAATGGACGACCGGTCGACGATCAGGGAGTGGTATCGCGTGGCGACGAAGGGATTCGGCAACCCCTCGTAGACACCCCGTCCATCATGGGTCACCATCGATGTCTTTCCATGTCGCAACTCGGGCGCATGGACGATCTCGGCCCCGAAGGCCGCGCCGATCGATTGATGACCGAGGCAGACGCCAAGGATGGGACGTCTCCCCGCCAGCCGTTCGACCAGGCTCACGGAGATGCCAGCTTCGGTTGGGGTACACGGGCCGGGCGACACGACGATTCCGTCGATCTCGTCGATGCGCGCTTCGATCTCCGCGACTGAGATCCTGTCGTTCCTCACGACCTCGACCTCGGCGCCGAGTCCTGCCATCGCCTGATAGAGATTGAAGGTGAAGGAATCATAGTTGTCGAGCAGCAGGATCATCGCGAGTGAACCCTTTCCATCTTTACCGCTTCCGCCGTCTCGATCTGCTCCGCTCGCTCGATCGCGCGCACGAGCGCCCGCATCTTGTGCATGCTTTCGGCATACTCCATCTCGGGATCGCTGTCGGCGACGACCCCGCCACCAGCCTGGAGTGACGCCACCCCGTCGCGAACAACCATTGTTCGCAAGGCGATACATGTATCCATGCCGCCCGCGAAATCGAAGTAACCGACGGCTCCCGCGTAAACCCCCCGGCGGTCGGCTTCGAGCTCCGAGATGATTTCCATCGCCCGGATCTTTGGCGCGCCGGACACGGTCCCGGCTGGGAAGCATGCCCGGAGCGCGTCGAGTCCGCTCACCCCTGCCTTAAGGTCGCCCTCGACATGGCTCACGATATGCATAACGTGGGAGAACCTTTCGATCTCCATCAGCCTCGGAACCCGCACCGTCCCCGGCACGGAGACGCGGCCGACATCGTTTCGGCCCAGGTCGACAAGCATGATGTGTTCGGCCCGCTCTTTTTCGTCCACGATCAGCTCGCGCGCATGCCGCTCGTCCTCTGCGGTCGTCTGCCCCCGTGGCCGCGTCCCGGCGATCGGATGGTTCGTCACCACGCCATCCTCCAGCCGGACCAGGAGCTCGGGAGACGCCCCCACAACGTGGTGATCTCCGAAGTCGAGGTAGAACATGTATGGGGACGGGTTGACCATCCGCAACGCCCGGTACATGGTGAAGGGCACGGCGGCCGACGCGATATCGACACGCTGCGACGGCACGACCTGAAAGATGTCGCCATCCCGGATGTATTCCCTGGAACGCTCCACCATCGCGGCGTATCGCTGGGCGGAGGTATTCGGGCGGGACCGTTCGACGACCGGCGGCTGCGCCTCATGTCGTCCCTTCGCATACGTGGGAACGGGCGCCATAAGCAGCCGCGTGAGGTGCTCGATGCGGTTCGCGGCGGCGCCGTATGCAACATCCAGGTCGCTGTCCGAACTCACCCGGACATGGGCGATCACCTTCATCGTTCGTTCAAGGTGATCGAACACCACCAGCGAATCCGCGATGTGGAACCTTGCCTCGGGTAGCCCCAGCCCCGGTCCCCTGGCCAACGGCACCCTCGGCTCGAACCGGTGGATCGCGTCGTAGGTGAGATATCCGACCGCCCCGCCCGTGAACCGTGGCAGGGCGTCGTCCGGCTCGGACCGGTAGCTGTCCAGGATTGAGCCGAGCGCCGTCAGGGGGTCATCGTAGCGTCCGATCACCCCGTCGATCGGGAGTGCGGTGGAGACCCGTCCCTCGTTCATCGTCACGTGGTTGGGGAAGTCGGCGCCAATGAACGAGTAGCGCGCGATCCGGACGCCGCCCTCCACAGATTCGAGCATGAAACCGGGCTTCGTCAGCCCCTCGCTGATCTTCAGATAGGCCGACACCGGCGTCTCGAGATCGGCCAGGATCTCGCGATGGATCGGCACGCTGCGCAGGTCCCGTCCCCAACCCGCCCGCCTTTCCCGGAGCGTCTCCAACGACGGCTGGATGTCCTGCGCCACGTCAGTGGCTTCCGACGAAATCTCTACTGCCACGGTTCCCGTCCTTTGCATCGATGACACACTATGCGAAGGGCAGCAAAAAGCCCCCATCCCGGAAAGGGACGGAGGCCAAAGCCGATCCGCGGTGCCACCCTTGTTGGCGATGTCATCGCCCACTCAACCGTACGGGCCCGAGCTGCCGCTGGGTGCCGATACGAGGTTCCCGTTAACGGGGGAAACACCGGTGCCGTCTACTCCGCCGCAGCGTTTCGGGGCTCAGCTCCCGGATCCATTCGGCGTCCGCGTTACACCGGGCTCCCACCATTCCCGGCTCGCTTTGCTCCGCGTGATGACGCTTACTCGTTCCGATCGATGCTGTTGACGATCTTCGACTGATGCGCACAATACGTCACGCCAACGGCCAAAGTCAAGCGCGGCCGCAGGCTCCGGGGATTCCCACCAGATCCCCTTGCCGGGGAACCGGGTTCGATGGCTTCACCATTCGCTCGCCAGATCACCATATCGAGTGCACTACCGCTGCGGGAGACACCATGAACCTGGCCAGAAAGACATTCCTGATGAACCTGCTGACTGCCCCGGCGCCGTCAGGATATGAACAAGCCGCCGCAAAGGTCTGGCGGGATGAAGCTGCATCGTTCGCCGACGAGGTCGACCGGGACGTTCTGGGGAACTCCTACGCATGGCTCCGGCAGCAGGACGCTCCGGTCGTCGCTATCGAGGGCCACATCGACGAGATCGGTTTCCTCGTCACGTACGTTGATGACGAGGGCTTTCTCTGGTTCGACCGGATAGGGGGATGGGACGACCAGGTCGTGGTTGGGCAGCGCGTCGTGATCTCGACCGCGAGCGGCGAAGTACGCGGTGTGGTCGGCAAGAAGGCCGCTCACCTTCTTGCGCCGGAGGACCGCTCGAATGTCACCAAGCTGTCCGAGCTTTGGATCGACATAGGGAGCGCCGGCAAGGAACAAACCCTCGCCCGTGTCGCGATCGGGGACCCGATCGTTCTGGACGTCCCTCCCCTGGAGCTCAGCGAGGATCTGTGGGCGTCCCGGAGCTTCGACAACCGGGCCGGTGCTTTCGTCGCCCTCGAAGCGCTGCGCCTGCTGAAGGACATGACCCGAGCGTGCTCGGTTGTCGCGGTCGCCGCCACGCACGAGGAGATCACCATGTCCGGCGCGCTGAACATGGCCTTTCACATCCGCCCCACCGTCGGCATCGCGATTGATGTCACCCACGCCACCGACTATCCCGGTGCCCCCAAGAAGGCCGACAACGACGTCAAGGTCGGCGGCGGGCCTGTCCTCACGCGGGGCTCGTCGGTCAACCCCCACGTCTTCTCCGGACTGATGGCCTCCGGCGCCAGTCTCGGTGTGAACACTCCGATCCAGGCCGCGGGACGTTCGAGCGGGACCGATGCCGACGCGATGATGCGGTCCGGCGCCGGGATTGCGACCGGTCTGGTCTCGATCCCCAACCGCTATATGCATAGCCCCAACGAGGTCATCAGCTTGCGGGATCTTGAGGACGCGGCGCGTGTGATCGCCGGGTTCGTCGCCACGATCACTGCTGAGTCGGATTTCCGCCCGTGATGTCAAGACCGGACGTGTCGGCCGCTCGCCGGGTGCGTGATCGTCGGATCTGCTGGCAGCGCGGACAAAAGTAGGTGCCCCGGCCAGCTACTCGAGTCTTTTCGATCATGGTGCCGCAGACGAAGCAGGGTTCACCCTCCCGACCATGCACCGCCGGAAAGTTGTCCACCGGAAATGCTCGCTGGTGGATGATCTTCGCCCCACCCTGGGCAATCCCTGCCTCCAGTGCGACGGGCACCGCCTCAAGTACCGCAAGCCGTTCGCGCGCCGTCAACGCGCTGGCAGCCACGTATGGATGGATCCGAGCGTCGAACAACGCCTCATCGACGTAGATGTTGCCCAGACCGGCAATGAACTTCTGGTCGAGCAGGAGCTGCTTGACCGGAATGCGCCGCTTTCGCATCGAGACGCCAAGCAGCTTGCGATCCAGCGGCGCTCCTACTCCTTCCGGCCCGAATCCAAATCGGTCAATGGTTGCGGGTACGTCTGCCGTAGCCATCAACCGCATCCATCCGAATTGTCGGACATCGCTGTAGTAGGCGATCGTGCCATCCTCGAAGGTAAAGGTGACGTGCGTCGCCCTATGCGGATAGTCGCCCGTTGGGAACGGGACCGGATGCCCCGCGACAAGCCTGGTTCCGTCGGGAACAACGATCGCCAACTGACCGCTCAGCTTGAAATGGATGAGCAGACTCAGATCGCCGCTCATATTCAGAATGAGAATCTTGGCGCGTCGCTCGGCACTACGAATCGCCTGTCCCACCAGTAGGTCGAGCCCCGGGAGAGGCGATTGCGAAAGGACCTTCTTCAGGCGAACGTCCACGTCCGTAATCGTCTTTTGAAGCGCGGATTGAGCGAGGTACCGGCGAATGGTTTCGACTTCCGGCAGCTCAGGCATCGGAAGGTGGCCGTCCGGATGTCTCCTGTCGTCGCATCCACTGCGCGGCGTTCATCGCCGCCGAGATGCCTTCGTCCTCGTCATGCGACGCGTTGATCACGCGAGCCATGACATCCCAGGCGGCGAACTTTGCTTGCCGATGCACCCCTTGGTAAACAACAGTGCGTGGACCGAGCAGGCGTCCCTGGGTCAGAAAGGCAACCTGCCAGGAACTGCCGGTCCTGCTTACGGTGACGATGTCTTTCCCATGCCGCCAGACAAACTGCGCAGCCGGGGTTCCGTTCTCTCTTGATGCCATCGCCGCTCCGAGCAATCTGAAATTCCCCAGGACGAGTCCGCGCCAGGTCTGGGCAAGCAGGTAGTTAACAGCCAAGGAATATTTCCCGATGGCCTCGCATCTGTGGCGCCGGGCCACATCATGATACAAGCCGAATGAGGATGGAGAGCGGAAAGTGAAGCGACCGGTCGAGAGCCATTTTCTGCTGGTGAGAGTGACAGCCGATGCATGCTACCGCCGTCCGGTTACGGCGTGTACCTGCCGTCATCCGGTACACGCCGGTGGGCGGTCGGTGACGAACTTGGGTCGTATTCCGCAAGATGCGTGTTCGGAAGCACCCGCTCCAGCCATGCCGGAATCCACCAGTTGGCGTTTCCCAGCAGTTTCATCGTCGCCGGAACGAGGAGTGCCCTGACGATCGTAGCGTCGAGCGCCACCGCCAACGCAATACCAAAGCCAAGGGCCTTGACCAGCACCACATCCGCGGACACGAACGACGCCGTCACGACCACCACGATCAACGCGGCGCTGGAAATGATCCGGCCACTCCGCTGAAGGCCGACCGCCACGCTCCGATCGTTGTCATGAGAGTGGTCCCATTCCTCCTGGATCCGGCTCAGCAGAAACACTTCGTAGTCCATACTCAGGCCGAAGAGGACGCAAAACATGATCACCGGCAGCGAAGCTTCCACGAATCCCTGAGGGGTGAAGCGGAGGAACCGGGCCAGGTGACCCTCCTGGAAAATCCAGACAAGGGCGCCGTACGAAGCCAGAATCGACATGACGTTCATGACGATGGCCTTGAGCGGCAGAAGGACCGATCGAAACAGCAGCAGGAGAATCAGGTAGGTCGTGACCAGGATCAGCGCGGCGGCGATGGGAAAGTTCCGGTAGATGACGTTGACGACATCGACGATCTCGGCCGTTCCGCCCCCAGTCAGGAGCACGACATCGCCGCCCAGGTCGAGTCGCCGCAGATCGGCCAGGAGGTCTCGATTCGCTGGCGCGTTGGCCGGCGCCACCGGATACGCGAGAATCACTGCCGCCTCGGTACTGATGAACGAGCCAAGCCGGGTTTCCTGACCGGCCAGTTCCAGCAACCGCCTCCCGTTGACGATCACGAATGGATTCTGCAGCGCATCGACTCCGGGCAGGGTCACCGCGCTCTGGATCCGGCTGATCCGCTCGTCACGCTCCAGTAGCCGGACCAGCGAGTTCAGCGCGCTGAAGTTCTCGGGGCGAAACATGGATGTCGGTGTTTCGAAGGCGATCACGAACGGCGAGATTTCCCCTCCGCTGTACTCCCGCGCGAGCAGGTCGAACCCCTGTCTGCTCGGCAGGTCCTCCGGGAGAATGGTTGCATCCGGAGAGGAGATATTGGCGCGCAGGAATGGGTATCCCAGGGAGGCGAGGAGGGCGAGCGTGAGCAGCATGACCACTACCGGTCGCTTCATGACCGCCGTGGCGATCCCGTGCCAGACTCCACGGTCATCGGCGTGCTGAAACGTCCGCCTCGCGAGCGGACCGACCGGCCACCGCTCGATCCGAAGCCCGATTACGGTCAGCACTGCCGGCAGAAGCGTCAGGGCCGCCGCGGTGGACACCGCCACGACGATCACCCCTGCCACGCCGATTGACCGCAGAAACATCAAGGGAAACGAGATCAACCCCGCCAGGCCGATGAGCACCGTCATGCCGGAGAAGAAGACCGCTCGACCGGCCCGTCCCACTGCAATCGTGACGGCCCGCTCGACTGACGAGGGATCCTGAGCGAGTTCTTCCCGGAACCGACTGGTAATGAACAGGCAGTAGTCCACGGCCAGACCGAGGCCGAGCATGGTCGCGAGATTGAGCGCGAAGATGCTGATGTCTACCAGATGGGCAATCCCGTAGATGGTGAACAGGATGACTCCAACGCTGGCACAGCCGATGATCAACGGGATCAGCGCCGACACGAGCGTGCCGAAGACGAGCACGAGCGCAACCAGGGCGAAGGGAAGCGCGATTAACTCCGCTCTCCGGAGATCCCGTTGGCTAGCCGTCTCAATGTCGGCATAGAAAGCGGGCGCACCGGCGACCACGACCCGAACATCGTTTTGCGGCTGAATGGCCGCCTCAAACTCGGGCACCAAACGCTGGGCCGCCTCGGGGGGAAGCGCGAGACCCACGATCGCGTAGGCGATCTCGCCACTGGGAGAAATGAGCGTTTCGTC
>CADCWJ010000658.1 GCA_902806365.1 uncultured Thermomicrobiales bacterium | reverse complement strand
CAGCGACCGTCACGCCCGATCACGTGGAGCGGGGCAGCCGGGTCGTGATCGGCGATCCGGCGGAGCACGTCAAAGTCATGGTCGCCGGCGATGGCGTAGACGGGGACAGCGTGCTGGTCGAGGACGGTCAGTCCACGTTCAAGCGGGCCGAGCGGTTCGAACGTCCGGTTCTCCCGGTCGATCACATTACCGGCGAGGAGCACGGCATCGACTTCCGCGTCGAGGGCAAGATCAACGAGCGCGTCCCAGACGACGGACGTCGCGATGCGGGCGGGATCGAGCGCAAGATGACCGGGACGCCCGGCCTGCCCGGTTGGCTGGCGACCGAGATGAAGATCGCTGGCGCAGAGAAGTCTCACGGCGAGCCTTTCAGGAGATTCAGTGGAATGGCCACGGCAGCCTGGTGAACGCCGGGGTATTGGGGCAGATGCGGCTGGGTGCCAGTGTCGATTATCTGCAGGGAAGGCTAGCGCCTGACGGCGCTCCGGGCAATGCCAAGCAGGCACCGACCAAGGGACAGGCCAGCGAGATGATGTTCGTCTCGACTCGACGGCTGTCAGTGGACCTTTGTACCGGGAAGATCGAGACAGAACGTGTAGCGGCCGCTTTGGTTTAGTTGTTCAACCAGAGATTGGCCATGCTTATCCGCATCGCGCCACTTTCTGGCGTCAGCGGGATGGCACCCGGGGTGTGCCGGTGAGCGCAGTACGAAGGGACCGAGGCACCCAGCGACGGGCGACTCGGGTGACGACGGTGCCCTTCGGGCGCGGAGCCGGCGCCGAAGGTCGCCTCGCCTGGTGGTGCCGGTCGTGGTAGTCGCCGAGGCGGGCAAACAGCACCCAGACAGCGGTGATTAGGAAAATCACGATCGCCTGCGTAAGCCAGTGAAAGCCGCTGTCAGGAACGCCGGCGTGGAGCAGGACGGGGATGCCAGTGCTCACGCGAGGTCCTCTCGCAGGAACTCGTCCAGGCGCCGCTCGCGCAGGGCTTCGACGAAGCGGCGGAGCGTATCGACGATCACGGGCAGTTCCAGGTAATCGATCAGGATCGCGGCCCAGGCGAGCCAACCCGGCAGGGCCGAGCCGCCCGCGCCGCCGAACTCGGAGACAACGAACTCAT
>CADCWJ010000657.1 GCA_902806365.1 uncultured Thermomicrobiales bacterium | reverse complement strand
TCGTTCCCAGTTCCGGCACCGTCACCTGGAAATCGGACAGGATCTCGAGCAGGAACGCTTCGAGCTCCTGATCGGCGCGGTCCACCTCGTCGATCAGCAGGACCGGAGATTGGGTGTGGGCGGCGTCGATCGCCTGGAGGAGCGGCCGCTTGAGCAGGAACTCCTCGGCGAACAGGTTACGTTGCACCTCCTCCCGCTGAAGATCGCCGGTTGCTTCGAGCGAGCGAAGGTAGAGCATCTGGCGCGGATAGTCCCACTCGTAAATGGCGGAACTGGCATCGAGGCCCTCGTAGCATTGGAGCCGGATCAGCGGCGCCCCCAGCACGCTCGCCAGGACCTTGGCGATTTCGGTCTTGCCGACGCCCGCCTCACCCTCGAGCAACAGCGGTTTCCGCAGCGCGAGCGTAAGGTAGAGCGTGGTCGCGAGGCTGCGGTCGGTGATGTAGCGCTCGCTCTGGAGAGCCTCTTCGAGGGCATCAACGGTGGCGAAGTCCGTAGCCAGATCGTTTGTAGGAAGGGTTGTGGTGAGATCGCTCAAACAAGGTCCTCTCTTGACAGTTGGGGGAGCGGCAGCAGACTAGTGCGCCGATCGCCGCGCGTGTTTCCAGTATCCGCGAGGTCCAGCCAGCCCGCCAGCGGCCGGGTTCCATCGTGTTCGGCGCACATGCCGCGCCGCCGTCAATCGCCGGTCGGACCGCCAAGTGCCTTGCCGTGGAGATAGAGCGGTTCGAGAGTGACCGGATCGACCACATCGTCCCTTTGCCAGCGATCCCATGCCAGCTCCGCGAGGACTCCCGGCCGGCGGGCGCCGGATGCACCGGCAATCACTGGCCACCCCCCTTCGGCCATGGCGGCGCGCTGATCGGGCAGGAGCTCACCGGCGACCACGATCGGCGGACGGGACGCCAGGTGCGCTTTAAGCTCGTCGAGCGTCGTGTTGCGCGGCGGAGCGGGCGGCTCCCCTGGTTCGAACTCCGCCCAGACGAGGCGGCGGCGGCCGGCTGGGAGCACCGCGAGTGTCGCTACCCCCGCCGCGACGAGGGGCGTCGCGGTGACGAGAAGGGTGTCGACCGCGATCAGCGAGCGACCGGGAACGATCGCCAGTCCCTTGGCGATGCTGAGCCCGACCCGGAGCCCGGTGAACGTGCCCGGCCCCCGGGCGATCCCGATCGCGCCGACATTCTCGATTCCGAGCCCCGGCACCGCCAGCATGTCGTGGATCCGGGGAAGCACCGACGCGGTCTGCGTGCGCCCGGCCGGCCAGGACCGCTCGATCAACTCTTCACCGTCGAACAGGGCAACCCCGGCCTGCTCGGTCGAGGTATCGATCGCCAGGAGCCAACGTGAGGCCATCTCATGACCATGGGGAGGCAGTTGGGACACTCGTTTAACATTTCTCGCAGCGGATGTTAGTATTTCGATTGCCAATCAATCGAATACACGCGCCATGCTTGAATAGCACGTGCGTGCGGCGCTTCCGGGTCAAGAACCACGCGCATTCTACGCGGTTTCGCCTGCCACGTCCTTCAACACCATGAACCACTGAGGGCCTGAATGGGGAGCACCACCACCAGCATCGACGCACCGGCCGCGCGTGGCGAGCACGTTACTGTCCGCTCCCGCACGCTTCGGGATCGGCTTGCCTCCAAGGAATGGGTGATCTTCCTCCTCTTCATCGCGCCCAACTTTTTCTTCCTGATCCTGTTCACCTACTGGCCAATGTGGGAGAACATCCGGCTCAGTCTCGAGAAGACAGATCTGCTGGCATTTTCCGGCGCGAACGAGTTCGTCGGCCTGGAAAATTACGCGTATATCTTCAATAACCGCACGTTCCAGCTCGTCCTGCGGAACACGCTGGTGTTCATCACCGCCTGTGTCGGTTTAACGATGATCTTTGGGCTCATGGTTGCGCTGCTGCTCAATCAAAAGCTCAGGTACCGGACGACGGTTCGAGCGGTCGTGTTTGCGCCGACGCTGCTCTCGGGGGCGGCGATCGGGATCGTCTGGGCCTACATCTTCGACCCTCGCTTTGGCCTGCTGGCGCAAATCCTGGGGTGGTTCAATATCGGCTCGCCCCACTGGCTCGACCGGCCGAACTGGGCACTCCCGGCAGTGATCATCGTTTACGTCTGGAAGAATCTCGGCTTCGCGGCGGTGATCTTCCTGGCCGGGTTGCAGGCGATACCGCAGGACCTCTACGACGCCGCGAAGATTGACGGCGCCAATGCCTGGTGGCGATTCCGGTCGGTCACCATCCCGATGCTCTCACCGATCTCGTTCTTCCTGCTCGTCACCTCGATCCTGGCGACGTTCCAGGCGTTCGACATCATCCAGGTTATGACCAAGGGCGGACCGGCTTTCGGCAGCACGACGCTCGTTTATTACGTCTACGACCAGAGTTTCGGCCAGGGCGCGAACTTTGGACGGGCGGCGGCGGCGGCGATCGTTCTCTTCATAGCGATGCTGATCGTGACGATCGCACAGGTCCGCTTCACTGAGAAGAAGGTCCACTACGATGGGTAGGATGGCCGGCGCATCCCTGTCGCGCCAACAATTGAACGGACGCATTGCGGGCTACGCCGGGATGGCGCTCGTGCTCCTGCTCATCGGTCTGCCGATGTTCTGGATGCTCTCGGGCTCGCTCAAGACGCTTCGGGAGATCTACACATTTCCGCCGCAGTGGATTCCGCGCGACCCCCAGTGGTCGAACTATCGCGAGGCATGGAACACCGTTCCATTCGACCGTTTCTACCTGAACTCCCTGATCATCACGGTCGCCGGCGCCAGCCTGCAGATCGTCAATGGAACCCTCTGCGCCTACGCTTTCGCGTTTCTCAGGTTTCCCTTCAAGAACGTCCTGTTCCTGATCGTGCTGGCGGCCCTGATGGTTCCCAGCGAGGTCGTGATCCTGCCCAACTTCCTCTTCTTCGGCAACACCGTGCGCGACTGGTTCGGACTTGAAAACAACTGGATCAATACCTACCAGGCAATCGTGTTGCCGGGTGCCGCAACCGCATTCGGCACATTCCTGATGCGCCAGGGCTTCCTGGCGTTGCCACGCGATGTCCTGGACGCGGCAAAGGTCGACGGCGCGGGCCACATACGGACGATGTTCGGAATCGTCCTTCCGATGGCTAAGCCGATCGTGATCACCTTCGCGTTGATCTCGATCGTCAACAAATGGAACGACTACCTCTGGCCCCTGATCATTACGCGGAGCGTCGAGATGCGTCCGATCACGGTCGGCGTCCGATTGCTGTACGACGCGGAAGGCAACAACAACTGGGGCGTCATCATGGCCGGTACGACCTTCGTGGTCGTCCCGCTCATCGTCGTGTATGTCTTCGCACAACGGTTCATCATCGACGGGCTGACCGCAGGAGCGACGAAGGGGTAGACCGGCGTAAACCGGTGATTGCCACGTAACGAAACGTCAACACTCCACTCGTCACAACCGGTCAGACTGTTCCTTGCGTCGTGCAAGGTTACCAACACAGGTACCGAATGTAGTGGCCAGGTCGGTCACGCGCAGACACAATCGGTCAGGGAGGATCACCACAAATGGTCAGGAAACTGGACCGCCGCTCATTGATACAGTCCGCCGCGGGCGCTGGCGCAGGGTTGGCCGCGGCCGGCTCACTGGGTCTTGCGTCGAAGCGAAGTTCTGTCTTTGCCGCACCATCGCTCATTCAGGGCACCGGCTCCACCGTCGAGCTTGCCTACTGGACCTCCTTCGGCAGCGGCGTCAACGGCGAGGCCCAGACCGCCCTGATCGAAAAGTTCAACGCCTCCCAGCCGGACATCCGGGTCGTTCCGCAGGCGGTGGAAAACTATGAGGCTGTGGCGTCCCAGCTGATTACCGGACTGCAGACCGGTGACATCCCGGACATTGCACTTCTTTCCGATGTCTGGTGGTTCCGCTTCTACCTCTCCGAATCGCTGGCCGATCTCACGCCAATGCTGACACCCGAGATGAAGGCCGAGGATTACGTCCAGTCGCTGTTCACCGAGTACCAGCGCAACGGTGGGCAGTATGCGATTCCGTTCGCTCGTTCCACGCCGCTGTTCTATTACAACGCCGATGTGGTCGAGAAGGCCGGTGTCTCCCCCGATGTCTTCGCCAAATGGAGCACGTTCCGTGAGGCTGCCCCCGAGCTGATCAGCAAGGGTGGCGTCGAAGCCGCGTTTGCCTTCGGCAACGCGGCGTCATACGGCGCCTGGGTGCTGCATGGTCCGGTCTGGGCCTTCGGTGGGCGGTATTCGGACGCCGACTTCAACATCAAGATCGCCGAGGAACCCGGCGTGACCGTCGGTGAGTTCATGCGCGAGTTCGTCTCCAGTGGAAACGCGATCACGGTCGACGATCCTGAAATCGACTTCGTCAACGGCGTCACTGCAGCCGTCATGGAATCGACAGGCTCACTCGGGTCGATCACATCGACCGCGACGTTCAACTTCAAGACCGCCTTCCTGCCGGAAGAGAAGCAGTTCGGCTGCTGCACCGGCGGAGCCGGACTCGCCATAATGGCCGGAGCCCCGGACGAGAAGAAGGCCGCCGCGCTCAAGTTCATCGAGTTCTGCACATCGACCGAGGAGACCACGATCTGGTCCCAGGCGACTGGTTACATGCCGGTCCGCACCTCGGCGATCGAGAGCCCGGAAGAGCAGGCGTTCCTCGACGAAAACCCGAACTCTCGCACCGCCGTCGAGCAGTTGCCGAAGACACAGCCGCAGGACAGCGCGCGCGTCTTCATCCCGAACGGCGACCAGATTCTCGGTCGCGGATGGGAGCAGATCCTGGTCAACAATCGTCCCGCCGCCGAGGTTTGGGCCGAAGTCACCGAGGAGCTCCAGCCCGAGGCGGAAGCCGTTCTCGAGCAGGTCGAGGCGCTCGAAAGCCAGTAGGTTCGAGCCCGATCCTGGAGATCAAGACCCGACCCGAGGGGCACCGGCAACGACGCTGGTGCCCCTCGTCGTTGAACCGGCGCGGACATACTACTGGTCCTGTTCACCGTGGTCGCCTCGCCATTCGAGGCGGAGGGGTTCGTCGCGAATACGAGGGACTCGTGGGCCGGATGCCGATGTCAAAACTGGGCGCCTGGCCGGGTCAGCGCTTCGTGGCCCGAGCCGGCTGATGAGTTGCGCCAACCACCTGGATTGTCACGCGTCGAACATCCGGCCCGGCGTAGTCAATGGCGACGAGCAGGTACCGCTCCGGCAGCCACCCGCCAGCTCGCTCCGGCCATTCGATAACGGAGATACCATCGTCCGGTTCAGCGTACCGGTCGAATCCGACACCTTCCAGCTCGGCGGGGGTATCGAGGCGATACAGGTCGAGATGGTAAAGCCGGACGGGGGTTCCACCGTCGGTCATCCCGTCGTACTCGGCGACCAGGCCGAACGTCGGGCTGCGGATCGCCTCGGGCACCCGGAGACCGGCCGCGATTCCCTGCGTCAGGGTCGTCTTTCCGGCACCGAGATCACCATGGAGGAGAAGCACGTCCCCGGCGTGCAGCTCCGCCGCCAGCCCCATCCCGAGGCGATGCATCGCGACGACGCCCCGTATCTCGTGCGCAGGGTGCACCCCGCCCGTGCGGTCGACGAGGGCGGCCAGCGGAGCGGGCGGGTTCGGTGGCGTCGCTTTCACCCCTCTCCCATCCAGGTTGTGACTTGGTCGAGGGGCCGGCGGCGGCGCGCGGGTGGCTCCATCGCGGGATATCCGATGTAGATGAACCCGAGCATCCTGGCTCGGGTCGAGAGACCGAAGAACGCGGTGATCTCCGGCTCAAACGTGATCCAGCCCGAGCGCCAGATCGCCGCCAACCCCACCGCCTCGGCGGCAAGGAGCATGTTCTGCGCGGCGGCGCAGCCAGCCGCCAGCTACTCGATCTCCGGGATCGATGGGTCTGCCGCCGGTTCGACCGCGACCGCGATTACCCACGGGGCCCGAAGCGGCTTGGACGCCGCTCGCTCGGACACCGCCAGACGTGCTTCTTCCGAGGTCTCACGTGAGGCGGCGACCGCGCCCATCACCTCACCCAAACGATGCCGGGCATCGCCCTGGAGGACGAAGAATCGCCACGGTTCCGTCATGTGATGGTTCGGTGCCCACGTTCCGGCCTCGAGGATACGCTCGATCAACGCTCGATCCGGAACTTCCCGCGTCATCTTTCCCACGCTGCGTCGGTTTCGGATCGCGGTGAGCACGGCATCACCGGCCGCGACCTGATCTGGCGATGTCGCTACGGAGTCGAAATCCTTGAGCATGTGGCTCTCCCTGGTCGCGACCGCTTGACCGCGCCGCTACTTGACCTATTCCGACCTCTAGGGTCGGGATTATCTTGGACTGTGGTCGGGTAGCGCGTCAAGCCTGGATATAGGTTACCCTCGTTCCGGACGGGTTAACAGTGTTGACGATTCCGACCGGACGCTCGACTAAGGTGAAACAAGGCAATGATTGCCGGCCAACCTCGTTGTGTCCACGGACATCCGAAGGGAGAATCGCGCTTGAAACCGATCGAATACGAGGGCGACAAGTCAAGGATCTACTCTACCGCCGGAACCGGCGAGACGATGGCGGAGATCATGGCGCGTCGCTTCTCGCGACGATCCGTCCTCGCTTCTAGCACGGTCGGAGCCGCAGCCGCCCTGCTTGGAGCGAAAGACGCCTCGGCGCAATCGACCCCGGTCGCCGCAACACCCGGGGCCACTCCGGTGGGGACACCAGGGGCCACGCCGGTGGCGGGAGCCACGTTCAGGTTCTCGAGCCTCGCGCTGCAAGGTGGCGACACACCGATCGTTCCCGAAGGCTATTCCGTGGTTCCATTTCTCCGCTGGGGCGACCCGCTCTTCACGGATTCCCCGGCCTTTGACCCAGCCGCCCAGTCCGCGGCGTCGCAGGCGCGTCAGATCGGATACAACTGCGACTACATTGGCTGGATCAGCCTTCCAATCGGAACCGATTCCTCCGACAACGGTCTGCTGGTGTTCAACCACGAGTACACCAATCCGGAGCTGATGTTCGCGGGCTATCTCACCGCGAACCCAGAGTACGACGCCGCGGACGAGGAGTCCCCGGAGTTCCTGGCGAATCCTACCCAGGAGATCGTCGATACCGAACTTGAAGCGCACGGGCTCAGCATCGTCGAAGTCAAGCGCGACGAGAGCGGTGCGTGGGCCGTGGTTCTCGATTCGGAATACAACCGCCGCATCAGCGCCACCACCCCAATGACACTGACCGGGCCGGTCGCGGGTTCCGAGCTTGCAAAGACGACCGCCGATTCCACCGGGACCGAAGTCATCGGGACGCTCAACAATTGCGCGGGTGGCACCACGCCATGGGGAACCGTTGTCTCCGGCGAGGAAAATTTCAACCAGTATTTCGCCAACCTTGAGGCGATCCCTGCCGACAGCCCGGTCCGGGCCATCCACGAGCGATATGGGCTTCCGGACGGCGCCTCCGATCGTCAATGGGAGACGTTCCATCCGCGGTTCGATCTCGCCCAGGAGCCGAACGAGCCAATTCGGTTTGGCTGGGGCGTCGAAATCGACCCGTTCGATCCAACATCGACTCCGAAAAAGCGGACAGCTCTCGGTCGGAACAAGCATGAGGGGCATACATCGGTTGTCTCCCCCGGCGGCAACGTCGTAATCTATTCCGGAGATGACGAGCGCTTCGAATACGCCTACAAGTTCGTGACCGCCGGCGCGTTCGACGAAGCCAACCGAGAGGCGAATCTGGACCTGCTCGACGAGGGCACGCTCTACGTCGCGAAGTTCAACGAAGACGGCTCAGGCGAGTGGTTGCCCCTCATCCAGGGCGAGGGCGGGCTCGACGACGCGGTCGGATTCGCCTCGCAGGCCGATGTCCTCGTCAACCCGCGCGCTGCGTCCGACGTCCTCGGCGCGACCAAGATGGACCGCCCCGAGGACTTCGAGACAAACCCGGTGACGAGGAAGGTCTACCTCGTCTGCACCAACAACTCCAACCGAGCGGTGGAGGACAATCCTGGAACGGACGCCGCCAATCCCCGACCGGAGAACCGCTCCGGTCACATCATTGAGATCACCGAAACAGACGACGATCACGCCAGCACGACCTTTGAATGGGACATCTTCCTGCTTGCGGGCGACCCTGCGGACGAGTCGACGTACTTCGCCGGTTTCCCCAAGGACAATGTCAGTCCAATCGCCTCACCGGACAACATCACCTTCGACGCCCTCGGCAATATCTGGATTTCGACGGACGGGTTGCCCAACACGTTCGAGGAAGCGAACGATGGTCTCTTCGTGGCTGTAACCGAAGGCGAGGATCGCGGTAACCTGCAGCAGTTCTTCAGCGGCGTTGTCGGTGGCGAGTGCTCGGGACCGGTCTTCAACCCGGACAACACCGCGCTCTTCGCCTCCGTTCAGCACCCGGGCGAAGGCGGACGCGTCGAAGACCCCGTGACGCTGTGGCCTGACGGCGAAGGGGTGACGCGACCTACCATCGTCCTTATCACCAAGGATGACGGTGGACCGATCGGCCAGTAATCATCACTGCGGCAACATGACAAGGCGGCGGTCCTCGGACCGCCGCCTTGTCATGTCTGGCCTCCGGCGATTCCGCCAAAGTGATCGAACGCCCCGGGTGCGGCGGAGCTTCCGGCTCCATCCGGGGCGACGACCCGGAGGAGCGGAGTCGTCCCTTCCGCCGGGATCACCCGACCGATGCGAGTGAGCGTTGAGCCAGTCTCCCTCGCCGCCTCCGCCAAAGCTTCCCACCGCTCGGGGGCGATCGTGAAGAGCAACTCATAGTCTTCCCCGCCCCGCAAAGCGAACTCACGAAACCGGTTGGGAAAGAGCGCGCGAATCGCCGGCAGGATCGGCACCAAGCCCTCGTCGACTTCTGCCGACACGCCGCTCGCAACGAGAATCTTCGGAAGGTCGCCGAGCAGTCCATCGCTCAGGTCCATCACACTGGTGGCACCACTTCGGCCCAGGAGCCGCCCCAGTTCGATCCGGGGGACCGGTCGCAGGTGCGCCCCGATCAGAAGCGCCGCCGTCTTCGCCGCTCTGAGCCCGCTCGTATCTTCGAGCAGTGCCAAACCGGCGGCACTCGCACCGAGCGTCCCACTTACCCCGATCAGGTTACCCGCGGTGGCTCCACTGCGTACCAGCAGCCGCTCCGGAACAGCCTCGCCCACGGCAGTCACCGTCAGCGTGATCGCGGCCGGCGAGCGCACGACGTCTCCGCCGGCGATCACGACCCGGTGCCGGTTCGCGAGGCCAACCATCCCCTCGTACAGCGACACGAGATCGTCGACCCGTTCCGAACCCGTCAGGCCGAGCGTGACCGTCGCCAGCACCGGTTCCGCGCCCATCGCCGCGATGTCCGAGAGGTTGACCGCG
>CADCWJ010000656.1 GCA_902806365.1 uncultured Thermomicrobiales bacterium | reverse complement strand
TTCTCGCCGCCGATTGGCGGGCGCTGCCGCGCGCCAGTCGTCCCAACGCCAACGAAACGAGTGCATCATGAGCAGCGCCAAGAGCAGCGCCACGAGCAGCGCCACCACGGCTGAGGACAAGACCGAAACGTCCGCCGCGCCGGAGCCGGGGACGGGGCACCAGGGCCAAACGTTCCTGGTCGGTGACACCATCTACCTGCGCCGGATCGAGCTCGCCGATGCTCCGTTGGGGATGTCTTGGCGCGGCGTCCGCTACCCGCAATCGCCGGAGCGGGTCGAAACCTGGATCAAGGAAGAAATGGCCAAGGACCGGAATGCGGCATGGTACGGGATCGTGCGCAAGGCGGACGATCGGGTCGTCGGTTCGGCTCGCGTCGGACGGGCCGGCGGGATGGCGGTGATCCTCACGCTGACGGTTGATCCGCTGCTGGGCGATCGCGGGCTCGCCTTCAAGGCCGAGGCGTTGAAGCTCATTGCGCCGTGGGTCGTCGAGGAGCAGAACCGCCCAATGTTGATCATGCACCAGGCAGCGGACGAGCCGGTGATGATCGCCGCCGCCGGGGAGATCGGGATGCGGCAGACCGCCCGCTTCCGGGAAAAGATCGCGCGCGATAGCGAGCGGGTCGATGAGTTGGTGTTCCAGCAGCTGAGCCCACGCTGGCTCGATCGAATCGGTGATCCTGATACGGTCGCGCTGGAGCGGACCGGGACCGGTCAGCCGAGGCCGGTCCCGCCGAAGGTCACACTCGACGGCGATCCACCGAAGAACGCGGCGATGGTTGGCAAGCGCGTTTATCTGCGGCCGTTCGAGCCGGGCGACGCCGCCGAGGAGGCGACGTGGCTGCGGCGCGAGCAGGAGACCTTCTTCGACATTGGGCGGCATCTCTGGAGCTCCATCGGCGCCGCCCAGTGGCGGACAGAGGGGCAGAAGAAGCCGTTGCCCAGCTATGTCAATTTCTCGGTCTGCCTGCGGGAGAGCGACGAGTTTATCGGCAGTGTCGACCTGATCGGGGTGGACTACTGGAACCGCTACGCCGAGACCGGCAGCTTTTTCCACCGACCAGCGTACCGAGGCGGTGGCTATGGCTCGGAGGCCAAGCAGCTCCTGCTGGAGTACGCCTTCGAGATCCTGGGCCTCCACTCGCTCCAGTCGTGGGTCTATTTCCAGAACACGCGCTCGGCGGCGGCGCTGCGCAAGCAGGGTTACACCGAGGCCGGGCGCATCAACTGGCTGTATCCGAACAAGGGGACGCTTGACAACTTCGTCGTCTTCGACCTGCTCGCCTCGGAGTGGCGCGCGATGCCCCGTGCGGCATGGGACGCGCCAGCATCTTCCTGATTCACGGCGGCATCGACTCTCCAAGCAAAGGTCAGCTCATGGCCGGATCTGCCGCAATTGCGGAACGTGCGAACGAATCCATCACCGCTCCCGAACCGGGAACCGGCCATCAGGGCCAGACGTTCCTGGTTGGTGAGCATGTCTACCTTCGCCCCGTCGACAGCGAGGACGCGGGGCTCGGCATGTCCTGGATGCAGACTGTCTTCCCTCGCTCGACCGGGCGGGTCGAAACGTGGATCAAGGAGGAGATGGCCAGGGACCGCGACACGGCCTGGTACGCGATCGTGCGCAAGGCGGACGATCGGGTCGTCGGCTCGATCTCGTTCAATCGCATGGGCGTGGATGCCTGGCTCAACGTACGCGTCGATGAACTCTTCGGCGATCGAGCGCTCGACTGGAAAGCCGAGGCGCTGGTCCTGATCGTGACCTGGCTCGTCGACGAGCGGGGGCGGCCCTCGGTCAAGGTCGACCTGCCCGCCGACGAGAAACCGGTGATCGAGGCGCTCCAGTCGATCGGGATGCAGCAATGCGCGCGAATGCGGGAGATGCTCGACCGCGATGGCGAGCGCATCGACCGTCTCTCCTTCCACTACCTCAACAAGGCGTGGCTGGGGTCGCTCGGCGACCCGATGGCGATCGAGATTCCCCGGACCGGGACGGGGATACCGCGGCCGGTCCCACCCAGGGTGACGATTGACGGTGATCCGCCGAAGAACGCGATTCTCGTTGGCAAGCGTGTCTATCTCAGGCAACCGGAACCCGGCGACGCTATCGAAGAGGCCACATTAG